>CAZTLE010000045.1:0-23701 GCA_964614415.1 uncultured Aureitalea sp.
GAGTCCTACCAGGTAGTTGGTGACATGGCGGAGACCATTGCCCTGGTCCTTCCGAAGGCAGAAGAGCCCACAGAAAAGTCACTTTCGGAGTACATCCATGAGATCATTGCGCTGGGACCACTATCCGAATCCGAAAAAAGACAATATCTCCAGGACAACTGGCTACGCCTAGGGTACTATGAGCGATTCGTATTCAACAAGATCATCACCGGCGGATTCCGAATTGGTGTTAGTCAAAAACTTATGACCCGTGCCCTCTCACGAGCCACCGGGATCGACGAAGACATTCTCGCGTACAAACTCATGGGGAATTGGACACCCCAAACCACCACATTTCAGCAATTGGTGCTGGAAGAGCGTCCCGAAGATTACCTATCCAAGCCCTATCCGTTTTACCTCGCTTATGCTGTCGAAGACGACTTTCAGCAAGACCTGGGTGCCATAGAGGATTGGTCCTTTGAGCATAAATGGGACGGTATACGGGCACAGGTGATCTTAAGAGAGGGCGATATCTTTGTCTGGTCCCGGGGAGAAGAACTGGTCACAGATAAGTATCCTGAGTTCCAGCTTTTTCTTTCAGAATTGCCTTCAGGCACGGTGCTCGACGGAGAGATTCTGCCCTATAAGGACGGGAAAATAGGCGACTTTCAGGAATTACAAACCCGCATAGGAAGAAAAAACCTCTCTAAAGCGTTACTCGAAAAGACCCCGGTAGCCCTGGTTGCATACGACTTACTGGAATGGGCGGGAGAAGATATACGGCCCTTGCCATTTAGTGAGCGTCGTTCGTTGCTCGAACGGCTTTTTGAAAAATACAATTGTGCCGATATGAATCTGTACCTCAGCGAGGGAATGGAATTCTCCTCCTGGAAAGATGCCGAAAAAGAACGAAGTCTCTCACGGGAAAAGCGAAGCGAAGGCCTTATGATAAAAAAGAAGAACGCCCCCTACGGCGTGGGTCGGAAAAAGGGCGACTGGTGGAAATGGAAAGTGGATCCCTTCACCATTGATGCCGTTCTAACGTATGCCATGCGCGGCCATGGACGCCGAGCCAATCTCTATACCGACTACACCTTTGCCCTTTGGAAGGACGATGAGCTCATCACCTTTGCCAAGGCCTATTCGGGGCTTACGGACGCTGAATTCCGGGAGGTAGATGCCTGGATCAAAAAGAACACCATGGAGCGTTTCGGTCCTGTGCGGAGCGTGGTGCCGCATCATGTGTTTGAAATTGCCTTTGAAGGTATTGCCCGCAGCAAGCGGCACAAAAGCGGCATTGCCACCCGCTTTCCCAGAATTGTACGATGGCGTAAAGACAAACCTATTGAAGAGGCGAACACCCTGGAAGATCTAAAAGCCCTGTTACCCGAGTGAATCGAAAAGAGCTTGTACATATTGCCGAAAACTGGTTCACTCAAAACGGATGGAAGGTATTTCCATTCCAAAGAAAGACCTGGGTTTCCTTTTTACAACAGAAACACGGATTGCTCAATGCTCCCACCGGTAGCGGAAAGACCTATGCGCTTTGGGTTCCGATCGTACTTCAATACATCAAGGACAATCCGCAATACAAATCAAAAAGGACCAAAGGCATTAAGGCACTTTGGATCACCCCGCTTAGAGCGCTCTCGATTGAGATTCAGCAAGCTACCCAACGCTTCGCCGATGAACTCGAGACAGGGCTCACAGTAGGTATTCGTACCGGGGACACCCCGCAAGCCGAAAGGCAAAAACAAAAGAGGAACATGCCCGATCTCCTGGTCACCACACCGGAGAGTTTAATGCTATTGTTAGCCTCCAAGGGGTATCCCAAAATGTTCGAAACCTTAACCGCCGTGGTCGTGGATGAATGGCATGAGCTTATGGGAAGTAAGCGTGGGGTGCAACTGGAATTAGGCCTTTCAAGGCTCAAATCCATTTGCCCTAAGCTCAGAGTTTGGGGTATTTCGGCTACCATAGGGAATCTGGATCAGGCGATGGATGTGCTTCTGGGAAATCAAAAGCAATATTTGGACAATTCGGTCCTCATCAAAGCCAGGAATAAAACAAAGGTGAAGGTGAAATCCATCATCCCCAAAGAGATGGAAACCTTCCCCTGGCGTGGTCACCTGGGGTTGCATTTGCTGGATGAAATTGTTCCGATCATTAAAAAAAGTAAAACCACAATTGTTTTCACCAACACCCGCGGGCAAAGCGAAATATGGTTTCAGAAAATCCTGGAGCACTATCCCGAATTCGCCGGTGAAATTGCCATGCATCACGGCAGTATTGACCGCGAAACCCGTCAATGGGTGGAGCAGGCCATTCGAAATGAATCTTTGAAAGCCGTTGTAGCCACTTCCAGCCTGGATCTGGGAGTGGATTTCGCTCCGGTGGAAACAATCATTCAAATCGGAGGGCCCAAGGGTGTCGCCCGGTTCCTGCAACGCGCCGGACGCAGCAACCATCGCCCGGGAGAACCCTCCGTGATCTACTTCCTGCCAACGCATGCCCTTGAATTGGTAGAGGCTTCAGCCTTAAAGCGCGCTGTGACTGAGGGTGTAAGTGAAGACCGGGTTCCATATCTGTTGAGTTACGATGTGCTCATTCAGTACTTGATTACTTTGGCTGTAAGCGATGGGTTTTTCCCTTCGGAAATATATCCGGAGATCAAGAGTACCTTCTGCTTTCAGGACCTAACCGAAGAGGAGTGGTTGTGGTGCCTTAATTTCATCACCCTGGGCAGTCAAAGTTTACAAGCCTATGACGAATATCGAAAAGTAGTAGTGACGAAAGAGGGGCTTTTCAAAATGGAAAGCAGAAGAATGGCTATGATGCACCGTCTCTCTATTGGCACTATTGTGAGTGATGCCATGCTCATGGTGAAATTTGTTTCCGGCGGATTCATAGGCACCATCGAAGAATGGTTCATCGGAAAGATGAAGCCCGGAGATGTGTTCGTGTTTGCAGGACGCACCCTGGAACTGGTTCGCTTGCGGCACATGGTTGCTCAGGTGCGTCGTACACAAAAAAGGTCGGCCAAAGTGGTAAGTTTTATGGGTGGAAGATTGCCGCTTTCGTCCCAAATGAGTAAGGTATTGCGCGAGGAACTACAAAGCGAAGTGGATCACAAGCGAAACACTCCGGAACTCAAGGCCCTTCAACACCTGTTCAAAAGGCAGGAGCGGGAAAGCATAATCCCCAGGGAAAACGAACTGCTTATTGAGACCTTTCAAACCCGGGAAGGGTATCACACTCTGGTGTATCCTTTTGAAGGCAGAAACGTACATGAAGCCATGGCCAGCCTGCTTGCCTATCGGATAAGTTTGTTGTCGCCCATCTCCTTTTCACTGGCGTACAATGACTACGGATTTGAGTTGTTAAGTGATCAGAAACTGGACATTCAGCAGGTGATTGACAACGATCTGTTCAGTCCCGAGTATCTTTTCGACGACCTTCAGAAGAGCCTCAACAGTACCGAAATGGCCCGAAGGAAGTTCAGGGATATTGCTGTGATCAGCGGACTGGTCTTTCAGGGATATCCCAATAAGAGCATAAAGACCAAACATTTGCAAAGCAATAGTCAGTTGTTGTTCGATGTGTTCAGGGATTATGAGTCGGACAATCTGTTGTACCGACAGTCTTTTCGTGAGACCTTTGAGCATCAACTGGAAGAGGGGCGATTGCGACATGCACTGGAGCGTATTGGCACTCAAAACATAATCTGGAAGGAATGCCAGGACCCTACTCCCTTCAGTTTTCCAATTATTACGGATCGGTTGCGGGAAAAGCTCTCTTCAGAAAAACTAAAAGATCGAATTAAAAAGATGAAACTGAAATAAGCTGTGACATATACCATTCACATCGAAGATCAGGAACTCGTCCTGCATCCCAGCGGAAGCGTCTATTGGGCAAATTCCGAGATGCTTATCATTGCAGATGTTCATCTGGGTAAAGTATCTCATTTCCGGAAGCACGGCGCAGCTGTTCCGGCTTCGGCATCGGAGGCCAATTTCACCAACATGGACTCTGTCCTCGCTCATTTTCAACCCCGGGCAGTATGCTTTCTCGGCGATCTGTTTCACAGTTATATGAACAACGACTGGAAACGTTTTGAGAAATGGGCAAATGCATGTGCCTCAAAACTGGTACTTGTCACAGGCAACCACGATATAATCTCAACTCATAAATTCGAAGACCTGGGTATGGAGGTTCATGATGAGCTTGTAAATGCGCCTTTCCTGTTTACCCACTATCCTGTATCGGAATCGGGCCATTTCAATATGGCCGGCCATGTTCATCCGGGGGTACGGCTTGGTGGATCGGGCGGCCAACGATTACGACTTCCCTGTTTTTATAAATCGAAAGATTCATTGATACTCCCTGCCTTTGGTGCTTTTACCGGCAAGCATACCATACGTCCAACGAAAGAAGATCAGGTGTTCGCCATAGCCGATGGTGAAGTCCTCCCCATTTCGCACTAACTTTGTAAAAATTGCCATTCCATGAAAAAACTATTACAAATTGCCAACGGAGTCGCTTTCGTTTCCATGGTTGTCGTTAATTACCTCTCAAATACCGGAATCTACAAAGACACTACGATTGGTGAAGTCTCTGCCGATTTGAACAACTTATTCACTCCGGCCGGATACGCTTTTTCAATTTGGGGAATTATCTATCTGCTGCTGCTTGGATTTGCCATCTACCAGGGAAGAAGCCTTTTTGTAAAAGTTCGCGATGACGCTTTCGTGGAACGTACCGGGGTCTGGTTCATAACGTCCTGTCTGGCGAATATCGGATGGATATTTGCCTGGTTGGGTGGATATACGGGTATTTCCCTGATCTTCATGTTCTTCTTGTTAATGTGTCTGTTGATTATCGTTAAGAAGAACCATATGGAACTTTGGGATGCACCGTTATCGGTAATCTTCTTCTTGTGGTGGCCTTTCGTGATTTACAGCGGGTGGATCACTGTAGCAAGCGTGGCCAATGTGGCTGCCTACCTCACAGATATTTCCTGGGGTGGATGGGGCCTTTCCGAAGTGTTTTGGACTATTCTCATGATTATAATTGCAGGGGTAATCAACCTTGCCATCACCTGGACACGCAACATGCGGGAATTTGCCCTGGTCGGGGCCTGGGCGCTAATTGCCATTGCCGTAGCCAACTGGGAAAGCACTATATCGGTAGCCTATACCGCACTGGGCGTCGCTATAATTTTGTTTCTTAGCAGCAGCATCCATGGTTACAAAAACCGGGGCACAAGTCCCTTTGTTAAACTGAAAGAACTATCCCGAAAATCGCAATGACGAATCAACGCCATTTATTTGAGCTTCCTGAAGAAGTCATTTATCTGAATGGAGCTTATATGTCTCCGCAGCTTAAATCGGTCTCCGAAACCGGCATTAAAAACCTATTGCGCAAGGCTAACCCTGCGGCTATAACCGAACGCGATTTCTTTTCGGAACGGGAACAGCTCAAAGCCTCTTTTGCCGAGCTGATACACGTACCCCACCCGGATAGTATTGCCATTATCCCTTCGGTTTCATACGGCGTTGCCAATGCCCTAAAAAACATTCCGTTCCAATCTGGAGATGAAATCGTGGTCCTGGAAGAACAGTTCCCCAGTAACTACTACGCCTGGAAACAACTGGAAAAAGAGAAAGGAGTTCGCATCGCAACTATCAATGCTCCCGGACTACAAAAAGATCGGGCCCGTATTTGGAACGAACAGATTCTGGACGCCATCGGACCCCGAACAAGGGCCGTTGCCATTCCCTATATTCACTGGGCGGATGGCACTTTATTCGATCTCAAAGCGATCAGAGAGCGAACTCATACCGTAGACGCTTATCTTATTATCGATGGCACTCAGAGTGTTGGCGCCATGCCATTTTCCGTTACCGAAATACAACCTGACGCCCTTATTTGTGGTGGCTATAAATGGTTGCTGGGGCCCTATTCCCTGGGGCTCGCTTATTATGGAGAACGGTTCTATGAAGGCACTCCCGTTGAGAACAATTGGATCACACATCAGGACAGCGACAACTTCGCACAGCTCGTACATTACAACGAGAATTTCAGGCCTATGGCCAATCGTTACGATGTTGGGGAGTCGAGTAATTTTATACTTACTCCAATGTTGTTGAGAGCCATTCGGCAGTTATTGGAATGGACGCCTGCAGCTATTCAGGAATATGCCAGAAGTATTTCGGCAGATTCGGTCGCTGCGTTGCGGGAAATGGGTTGTTTTATCGAAGACGACTCCTGGCGGGCACACCATCTTTTTGGGATCTATCTGCCTGATCACATGGCCATTGATGATCTGAAGAAGAGACTCGTCGAAGCAAACATTTTTGTTTCATATCGAGGGAATGCCGTACGCGTATCACCAAGCGTTTACAACTCGGCCGAAGAGATGGAGTTGTTGGTACGTAGTTTTTCTGCATAAATTGTATTTTCACAGCAAATTCTTTTTAACCCCTCCCGCCGCTCTGTTTTCAATTGAAGAAAAAACTTCACAATCGCAGGGATTCACTTGATTTTCGAAAGGCACTTCGCAAGAATCTAACTCCGGCAGAGGCCTTTTTATGGACGCAACTCAAGGGCAAAAAACTTGACGGAAGAAAGTTTCGCCGTCAACATGGTATCGGCCCATTCATTGTCGACTTTTACTGTGTAAAAGAAAAACTGGTTATCGAACTGGACGGAGAAGTTCATAATAATCCAAAGGCCCGGGAATATGATGCCAGGAGGACAGCTTTCCTGGAAAAACATGGATGCAAGGTGATCCGTTTTGAAAATAAAATGGTATTTGACTATCTACCTTCTGTTTTACAAGAAATAAGGGATAACTTCTCCCCCTGATGGCCCTCTCCGCCTTGTCTTCCTCGGAAGTCAAGGCACCTCTCCCTAACATGGAGAGGAGCCTTTTAAGTGCTCCTCATCCCTAAGGGGGAGGTGTCCGCCTGCGGCGGACGGAGGGGGATCGAGGCGGACGGAGGGGGAAGCGGTTAACAAATTGTAAAAAGCGGGCGGTACTAGGTGAATTATTTTTGGGCTTTAGTATATTTGCCTCCGCATGAGCAAGGCCCTGGTTTCTTCGCTTTTTTCACAGTCTTCGCAGACACGAAAACTGGGGGATGCTATTGCCAATTCTCAACCGGAAACCATTATTTCCGGACTTGCCGGATCTGCTGCTTCTCTTATCATTGCTGACGTTTTCAAACAATCGGAAAAGCCATTCTTATTTATTCTGAATGACAAAGAAGAGGCGGCCTACCACCTCAACGATCTTGAAAATCTGCTGGGCGACAACAACGTACTCTTCTATCCGGGAAGTTACCGCCGACCCTATCAGATCGAAGAAACCGATAATGCTAACGTGTTGCTCCGGTCTGAAGTACTTAACCGTATTAATTCCCGCAAGAAACCTGCGATCATTGTTACGTATCCCGAAGCCCTGTTCGAGAAAGTGGTCACCCGAAGGGAACTGGAACGAAATACTCTCAAACTGGCCATCGGGGATTCACTGAGTATCGATTTCGTCAACGAAGTGCTTTTCGAGTACCAGTTCCACAGGGTAGATTTTGTAACAGAACCCGGAGAATTCTCGGTTCGTGGAGGTATTCTGGATGTGTTCTCCTTTAGCCATGACACCCCCTATCGTATTGAGTTTTTCGGAAATGAAATAGACAGCATTCGCACCTTCGATGTAGAAACACAACTCTCTACCGATAAGGTGAAGCGGATCTCCGTCATACCCAACGTGGAGAATAAAATGCTGGACGAGAAGCGCGAGAGTTTTCTAAAATACATCGCGGCCAAGACCGTGATCTTTCTTAAAAATGAAGAACTGTTAAGCAACAGTATCGACAAGCTCTTCGGAAAGGCAATGGAGGCTTTTAACGAGTTATCTTCCGAAGTAAAACGCAGCGAACCGGAAGCACTTTTCTCCACTTCGGAATTGCTGAAGAATCAGCTCAGGGAATTTACTACAGTCAGGCTTAGAACCGGAGAGGTCGAGAATTCCATTCAGTTCCGTACCAAACCCCAGCCTTCTTTCAATAAGCAGTTCAACCTGCTCATCGATAATCTGAATGCCAATTCAGAATCCGGCTTCAAAAACTATATTTTCTGCAGTTCGGAAGCGCAGGCAAAACGTTTCCACGATATTTTCGAAGATGCCGAACAGCGGGTGGATCAGTTTGAAACCGTAGTGTTTCCCTTATACCAGGGGTTCATTGATGAAAGTCAAAAGAATGTATGCTACACCGATCACCAGATCTTCGAACGCTATCATAAATTTCAGCTTAAGAACGGTTATGCCAAGAAGCAGGCTATTACCCTTAAGGAGCTAACGAATCTGGAAGTGGGAGACTACGTAACACATATCGACCATGGGATCGGGAAGTTTGGCGGACTTCAAAAGATCGATGTAGAAGGAAAGCAGCAGGAGGCGATCAAACTCATGTACGGGGAACGGGACATCCTGTACCTCAGTATTCATTCCCTGCATAAAATTACCAAGTACAACGGTAAGGACGGAGTCACGCCCAGAATTTACAAACTGGGCAGTGCGGCATGGAAGAAATTAAAGCAAAAGACCAAGAAGCGGGTAAAAGAGATTGCTTTTAACCTGATCGAATTATACGCCAAACGACGCCTGCAAAAAGGGTTTGCCTACGATCCGGATTCCTACCTGCAGCACGAGTTGGAGTCCTCCTTCATCTATGAAGATACTCCGGACCAGATTACCGCGACAAATGACGTGAAGCGCGATATGGAGAACGATCGTCCTATGGACCGCCTGGTTTGCGGTGATGTAGGCTTCGGAAAAACGGAGGTTGCGATTCGGGCCGCTTTTAAGGCTGTTGATAATGGCAAACAAGTGGCTGTTCTCGTGCCTACGACGATTCTGGCTTTTCAGCATTTTAAAACCTTCTCCGAACGACTCGCTGAGATGCCTGTGTCGGTAAATTATCTCAACCGCTTCCGTAGCACCAAACAACGGCGCGAAATACTCGAACGTCTAAAAGACGGCCGTCTGGACATCGTCATTGGAACCCATCAATTGGTGAACAAATCGGTGGAATTCAAAGATCTGGGGCTGCTTATCATCGACGAAGAACAGAAGTTTGGAGTGGCCGTAAAAGACAAGTTGAAAACCATCAAGGAAAATGTTGATACGCTAACGCTTACAGCTACACCCATTCCACGTACTCTTCAGTTTAGTCTGATGGCGGCCAGGGATCTTTCGGTGATCAACACACCTCCCCCCAACAGGTATCCGGTAGAAACTCAGGTGATCCGCTTTTCAGAAGAGATCATTCGGGACGCGATCCGGTATGAAATATCCAGAGGAGGACAGGTGTTCTTCGTGCACAACCGCATTCAGAATATTCAGGAAGTGGCCGGGATGATCCAACGATTACTTCCTGATGCTAAAATTGGGATCGGTCATGGGCAAATGGAAGGAAAAAAGCTGGAAAAGCTCATGCTCGCTTTTATGAACAATGAGTTCGACGTACTGGTTTCTACCACGATTATCGAAAGCGGACTTGATGTTCCCAATGCAAATACCATTTTTATCAATAACGCCAACAACTTTGGATTGTCGGATCTGCATCAAATGCGGGGTCGTGTAGGAAGGAGCAATAAGAAGGCCTTCTGTTATTTCATCACACCTTCCTATTCTGCTATGACCGAAGAAGCCCGGAAACGCATCACGGCCCTCGAACAGTTCAGCGAACTGGGCAGCGGTTTCAATATTGCAATGAAAGACCTTGAAATACGTGGTGCCGGAGATTTATTAGGTGGGGAACAAAGTGGTTTCATCAACGAAATAGGCTTCGAAACCTATCAGAAAATACTTTCCGAAGCAATAGACGAACTCAAGGAGAAAGAGTTCAAGGATTTATACGCGGGAACAGAGCACGAGGTAAAAGACTTCCTGAAAGAAACGGTGATAGACACCGACTTCGAGTTGCTCTTCCCGGACGACTATGTGAATAGCGTCACTGAACGTCTCAACCTCTATAATAAATTGAGCACACTTACCACCGAGGATCAACTTCAGCAGTTTGAACAGGAACTTATCGACCGATTCGGAGAACTGCCTGAACAGGCAAACGACCTGTTGAACAGTGTTCGCATTAAGTGGATTGCCATCGCTATGGGGCTTGAGCGCGTAGTTATGAAAAACAACAAGTTGGTCGGATACTTTATTTCGGATCAGGGAAGTTCATTCTATGAAAGTGGTGCCTTTACCCGGGTGCTGCAATATGTGCAACACAACCCCCGAACGGTTACCATGAAGGAGAAGGAGACCCGTCAAGGTTTGCGATTATTGCTAACTTTAAACGGAATTAACTCTGTAGACCGTGCCCTTGAAGCTCTCCGTCCCATTAATTAAGTGTCTCGCCGTTCCGGTATTAGGTATTTTGTTTTTGTTGACACCTGGTCTTGCCTGGGCGCAACAACCGGGCGTTGCCTACAACCAGGACGTTCCCATATACTATGAAACATTCGGAAGCGGAAGTCCGATACTGATCATTAACGGTGGTCCCGGAATGAACAGCGAAGGGTTTCGCCAAATAGGTGCACTGTTGGCGATAAAAAATCAAACGATTATCTACGATCAGCGCGGTACAGGCAACTCTACCCTGACCGAAATAAGTCAAAATACGATCACCATGGAGCTCATGGCTAAGGATATTGAAGCATTGCGAAACCATCTTGGCTTTGAATCGTGGGTGGTATTCGGGCATTCCTTTGGCGGCATTATGGCTTCCTACTATGCTTCTAAGTTTCCACAAGTCATAGATGGGTTGATCCTGTCTGCCTCCGGGGGTCTTGACCTGGATTTGCTTTCCTATGTCGGGCAAAATATCACAAACAGGCTCACTCAAAAACAGCGAAGTGATCTGTCCTACTGGACTTCGAAGTTATCGGCCGGTGATACCACATACAATGCGAAATTGCAACGGGGGATGGCATTGGCGCCCGCCTACGTGCAAGACACTGCTCACGTGCCTGTTATTGCCGGGCGCTTAACTCAGGGCAATTGGGATATCAACGGCCTGGTATTTCAGGATTTACAGCGTATACAGTATGATTGCTCCGAAAAGCTACGGTCATTCTCAAAGCCGGTGTTGATAATTCAAGGCAAACAAGACATCATTGAAGAACGAACGGCGCTTAGGGCACATGCTGTTTTTCAGAATTCCCAACTTATACTTCTGGACAGTTGCGGGCACTACGGTTGGCTGGACCAAAAGGAGGCCTATCTAAGTGCTGTGTATGGGTTTTTGGAGCAGTTCTAAAAATGATACAGGGCATCTTCGAAATGCTCAATGCGTTCCTGATGTTTGTTCAATAGAATAGCGATCACATCAAATCGAACTTCTACATCCAGATCGTTGGACAACACATATTCATCGGCTGCTTTTACCAATAACCTAATCTTAGACCGTTTCACAAACTCCTGCGGATCACCAAAGAAATCACTGTTCCTGGTTTTCACCTCCACGATCACTAGTGTTTCCGGCTCCCGCTGAGCAATGATGTCGATCTCCGCCTTATCGTAATAATAATTTCGCTCAAGGATATCATAGCCTTTACCCATGAGGTAGTCAGCCGCCATTTGTTCCCCAAGTTCTCCGAGTTCGTTGTGATACGCCATACATGTGAAATATTAAATTCCAGGCTCCAAATTTTAAATTCCAAAAGTGCAGATAAGGAGCGACTTTGGAATTTGGTACTTGAAATTTGTAATTTTTGAACTTCGCTAGAAGTTCACCGTTGTTTTGTTTTGGGTGACTATCAACTCCACTTCACGGCCCAGAATAATGGCCCGGTTGTCGTTGATATGTCCGGCGGGAAAGTTGAAAGATACGGGATAATCGTATTCCTTCACTATGTCGTGAACAATCTCCGGTGCGGATTGTCCAAAGGGTATTTTATTATCGTGCATATCGGAAAAGCCTCCTACTATAAGACCGGCCAATCCTTCCAGCATATTGTTTCTTTTCAGATTTTGCATCATACGGTCGATGTGATACAGGTATTCGTCCAAATCCTCAATGAAAAGAACCTTTCCTTCGGTAGTAAGAGCTGAAGGACTTCCGGTAAGCGAATACAATATGGACAGGTTTCCTCCTACTAATACACCACTTGCCGATCCCTGCCTGTTTAACGACGACGGATTCGAATATGCCACGGAATAATCCTCGCCAAAAAGGACTTGTTTTACTGAAGTGCGAGTGGCTTCCGATTTCTTCCCCATTTCGGAAGGCATATTGGCATGCAACGTCTCTATTCCGAACCGGTGAATATGACTGTGAAGTACCGTTACATCGCTGTAACCGACGATCCACTTCGGGTTCTTTTTGAATTTGGTGAAATCCAATGCATCGATGATACGAACAGTACCATATCCGCCCCGGGCACACCAAATGGCTTTTATCTCAGGATCATCCAGAAACTTCTGGAATTCGGCCGTCCTCAGGGCATCATCACCGGCAAACTGATCCTGTTGTGCATCAATCGTAGCTCCAAGAACTGGATTTAACCCCCAATCGGATACCATTTTCAGAAAAAAACTGAGTTCTCCTTTGGTAATCTTCCTGGCTGTGGATGTGATTCCTATAGAATCCCCTGGCTTTAAATAGGGAGGCGTAACCATACATTTTCTTTACTCGTCTAAAGGTATGAAAATTGACTACAGGACGTATAACAGGGTTCAGATTGACTTAAGTAATTAATTTTCAGTATTTTTAATTGCTTTGAACCCCAAAACAACCGCCCATGGAGACTACCACTCTTACTTCATGCAATACTTCGACACTCGATCCTTTCGTACCTACCGGTCAAAACGACTGGACCACTGCACGCGTAAAACACGCCTACAGACGCCTTGGGCTTAGTGCCCATATGAATGATGTTGACACCGCCCTGGCTTTATCGCCAAACGATTTCATAGATAGCCTGGTTGATGGAGCCGCTGCGCTCCCTCCGACCGCTACTCCCTTCTGGGGTTACTACACCGTAGATGATTTCGTGGATTTTGAGGCAGATAACCCACAATACATCTATGATTGGCGGATACAGTCCGGAACCGACATTCTCAACGAAGATCTGCGCGGTCGCATGGCATTCTTCTGGATGAACCACTTTGTCACTCAGTTAGAAACCTATTTCTATTCGCCCTACCTGTTCCAACACTACAACATGATGCAGACACATGCGCTGGGGAACTTTAAAGACTTTGTACACGCTGTGGGCATAGATCCGGCCATGCTATTCTTCCTCAATGGTTTTCAGAATACGAATTTCAACCCCAATGAAAATTACGCGCGCGAGTTATACGAGCTATTCACCCTGGGGGAAGGGAACGGATATACCGAAAATGATATTACGGAGACCTCCCGTGCATTAACGGGTTGGAATCACTGGAATAGTATAGGTGGTGCCATATTCTTTGATGAAAGTACTTGGGACAGCGGGTCCAAGACTATTTTCGATCAGGAGGGTGAATGGCGCTATGATGACGTGATCGACATTCTTTTTGCACAACGTCCCAATGAAATTGCGACGCACATTTGCACCAAACTATATCGCTTCTTTGTAAGTCCGGAAATTAATCAGACTGTCGAAGACAACATTATCACTCCTCTCGCACAAACGTTTGTAGCTAACAACTTCGAGCTTGTTCCCGTTCTGAAACAGCTGTTTAAAAGTGAGCATTTTTTTGACGAACGCGCTATTGGTGTAGTGATAAAGAGTCCGATAGACATGATCTTCGGCTATGTGAATGAGACAGGGTTTTTCTACAACGGCCCTATTATGGACGCATTTCTGTACTATGCTTCGCTGGTAGGTCAGGAAATCTTCCAGCCGCCGGATGTTGCCGGCTGGGAAGGCGATGAAGCCTGGATCAATACATCCACTCTTACCGGACGTTGGGAGTTTATGGGGATTTATGTTGACTTCCTGTTGGGTAACGGATTCGAGTTGTCGCTAACCGATCTGGCCAAAGATCTTACGAACGACAGCAACGATCCTGCTTATATCACCCAGGTGATGATCGATCACTTTGTACCTAAAGGACTTCATACGGCTTCAGATTATGACGATGCAACGGAGGTCTTAAAGTGGGAAGTACCTCAGAACTATTACGATGACGGACTCTGGAATCTCGACTGGCCCAGTGCACCGTTCCAGGTGTCTTTACTGCTGAAACACCTCAGCACCTTACCCGAATTCCAACTTAAATAACCGTACTTATGTGTAATCATCACCATATTCCGAAAAAAGCACTTTCTCCCGAGGGAGAAGACAAACATATACACGATCAGGAGCACTCCATGTGGAACCGTAGGTCTTTCATTCAGGCACTGGGACTAGCCGGAGCCGGAAGCATCATGCTTGGAAATGCAGCGGTTAGTGCTTCGCGGCCTTCACCGCTATCGATGGCACTTTCACAGAGTGAAAACGACAATATTTTGGTCATCATTCGATTGAAAGGTGGGAATGACGGACTCAACACCGTAGTTCCTGTGTACGACTATGGCACATATGCCAGTTTGCGCCCAACAATTAAACACGATCAGGCCGACCTCTTTAATCTGAATGCCGAATTCGCCTTACCCAATTACATGAGTAGCTTGCAATCGGTTTGGGGAGACGGTCATATGAAGATCGTTCATGGAGTGGGTTATCAGGACCAAAACCTGTCCCATTTCAGATCCTCGGATATTTGGGCTTCGGCGGCAGACACCTATGAAGAACCAACCGGATGGTGGGGACGCTATTTTGAAGATCTCTATCCCGATTTCATCATTAATCCGCCTGAAATCCCACCGGCTATCCAAATAGGAAGCATAGGAAACCTGATTTTTGACGGTGCCGACACCAATTATGCCTTCTCGGTAGCGAATCCCGAACAATTGGTCGATGTAGCTCAGAACGGTTCACTTCACGATGTGACCAATTTACCGGACTGTGTCTATGGCGATAAGTTGTTCTTCATGCGCACCACCACGAACACCACCTTTACCTATGCCCAGGTGATTCACGATGCATACGAAGCTTCATCAAACGCTGTAAACTACGCGGATGAACAGCTGGCGAATCAATTGGCCATTGTAGCCCGTATGATCAAAGGAAACCTTGGCACCAAGGTGTATATGGTAACCCTGGGAAGTTTTGATACCCATGCGGATCAGATAAACCGTCATCAGGTCTTGCTTCAGGATCTGGCGGATTCTATTAAGAATTTTTACGATGATCTTGCGGCGACAGGTATGCAGAATAAGGTACTTGCCATGACTATTTCTGAATTCGGGCGACGACCGTATGAGAATGGTTCCAACGGAACCGATCATGGCGCCGCTTCTCCGGTGATGTTATTCGGACCTGGCCTCAACGGAAGTGGATTCGTAGGAGAACACCCCGATCTAACCGATTGGGACCCGTACGACAATCTGATTCCTTCTTCAGATTTCAGGGACGTATATAACACGGTACTCACCAATTGGTTCTGTCTCGATCCGTCCGTAGTGGATCTCATTTTATTGAATCAGCCATACGATCAGCTCGATCTCGGCCTGGATTGCGAAACATTGAGCACGCCCGACATCGCCAGTACGACACGTCTGGTACATGCACCGACCTATAAGAACAATCGGACATACATCGAATTGAATATGCCTCTTACAGGACATGTAGACATAAAACTCTACGATATTCTGGGCAAGGAGATCGGTACCGTGACCAATGAGGTGCTGTTCCCGGGACGACATATTTTTGACGTACGGGCCAAGATCAAAACCCGCCTTAGCCTGGGTCAGTATATCTACCGAATTTCCTTTGGCGGGCAATATTATTCTAAATCATTGCTCATACAATAATTGAGAAATTTCAAATAGGAAAAATTCAAATCCCAAAACTCCGTGTGACGAACAACCTGGAATTTGGGATTTGGAATTTGGGATTTATCCAGCGTGGAACGTGAGATAAATCCCTATTTTTGTGCGATCAATTCAAGGAACTTAATGAGCACCTCTGCCAAACGATATACAATAACTGCGGCCCTGCCCTATACCAACGGCCCCATACACATTGGACACCTGGCCGGGGTATACGTGCCTGCTGATATTTACGCACGTTACCAACGGCTACAGGGAAAGGACGTCGCTTTCATCTGTGGAAGTGATGAACACGGGGTAGCCATCCCAATGCGCGCCAAGAAAGAAGGTGTAAGCCCGCAGGAGATCATCGATAAGTATCACGGTATTATCAAACAATCGTTTGACGAGTTTGGGATTTCATTTGACAACTATTCCCGGACCTCGGCGGCTATTCATCACGAAACGGCTTCCGAGTTCTTCAAGAAGATGTACGATGACGGGAAGTTTGTGGAAGAAGTGACCGAACAATTATATGACAAAGAAGCCGGGCAATTCCTGGCCGATCGATTCGTTGTGGGCACTTGTCCGAAATGCGGTTATGAAGAAAGTTATGGGGATCAGTGTGAAAACTGTGGAACTTCCCACAATGCCACAGACCTCATCAATCCAAAGAGTGCAATAACCGGAAACAAGCCCGTGCTTAGAGAGACACGCCATTGGTTCCTGCCATTGGATCAATATGAAGGCTGGCTTAGAGATTGGATCGTTAAAGGCCATGCCAAAGACTGGAAGAAAAATGTTCTTGGACAGTGCAAGTCCTGGATCGACGACGGTCTTCACCCTCGCGCTGTAACGCGTGATCTGGATTGGGGCATTCCCGTACCCGTAGATGGCGGCGAAGGGAAGGTCCTCTATGTATGGTTCGATGCCCCTATTGGATATATTTCGTCAACCAAGGAATGGGCCGCCCGGGAAGGAAAAGACTGGGTGCCATACTGGAAAGATCAGGATACCAAACTGCTGCATTTCATTGGCAAAGACAATATCGTGTTTCACTGTATTATTTTCCCAAGTATGCTGAAAGCCGAGGGCAGCTATGTGCTTCCGGATAACGTACCGGCCAACGAATTCCTCAACCTGGAAAGCAATAAGATCTCTACCAGTAAGAACTGGGCAGTTTGGCTGCATGAATACCTGGAGGAGTTCCCCGGACAGCAGGATGTACTCCGCTATGTACTTACGGCCAATGCCCCGGAGACCAAGGATAATGATTTTACCTGGAGCGATTTCCAGGCTCGCAACAATAATGAGCTGGTCGCTATTTTCGGGAATTTCATCAACCGCGTGGCAGTTCTTACCAGCAAGTATTATGAAGGCGTTGTGCCTCCAAAAGGCAATTTGACCGAATCGGATGAAGCGGTTCTCAAAGAGCTGCGTGCCTATCCGGATGTTATCTCCAGTTCGCTGGAACGCTATCGGTTTAGAGAGGCACAAGCGGAATTGATGAATGTCGCTCGCTTAGGAAACAAATATCTGGCGGATGAAGAGCCATGGAAAACCGTAAAAACGGATGCGGAACGCACACAGACGATCATGTATGTAGCACTTCAGATTGCATCGGCATTGTCTGTTTTGAGTGAGCCTTTCCTGCCACACACTGCCGAGAAACTAAAACGAATCCTGGCCGTTGATCCCTCCTGGGAATCGGTTGGAAATTCGGGCGAACTCATTGCAACAGGACATCAGATAGCGAAGAGTGAGCTCCTGTTCAGTAAAATTGAAAACGCTCAGGTACAGCAGCAACTGGATAAGCTGCAAGCCACGAAGACCGCCAATGAAGCCGAAAACAAGGAAATTACACCACAAAAAGACATGATACAATTCGACGATTTCACCAAGCTCGACATGCGAGTGGGCACCATAATAGAAGCCGAAAAAATGCCTAAAGCCAAAAAACTTCTGGTGTTAAAAGTTGATACCGGCCTGGACGTGCGTACCATAGTTTCTGGAATTGCAGAAAACTTCACTGCCGAAGAAGTCGTTGGAAAGCGGGTTACCGTTCTGGTTAACCTGGCCCCGAGGGCCCTGCGCGGGGTAGAAAGTGAAGGCATGATCCTTATGACCGAGACCCCGGAAGGCAAGCTGGTATTTGTAAATCCCGATGAGGACGGGGTGGATAACGGAGCAACGATCAACTAACCATGGACCTCGTTAAACGACTCGGCTCGATGATCCTGGATCATGTGGTTATGACCATGGTCCTCATGCCAATCTTCGTAATTTTCTTCCTGATTGGGCTGCTCTTGAGTAATCTCAACAATGCCGATTTTTTCCTTACAAGTAATACATTATTGCTCGCGTTTCTGTTCATTCCGTATATCATTTACTTTGCCAAGGACTCGTTTCGAGGGAAAAGCTTTGCAAAACGATTAATAGGGTTGCAAGTAGTGGATCAGTCTTCCGGACAGGCAGCTACTGCCCTGAAGTGTTTTATACGGAATCTGACCATACTTATTTGGCCCCTTGAAGTTGTAATTACACTGTTTAGCCCTGAAAGGCGATTGGGCGATCTCATTGCCGGTACTCGGGTAGTTCCTGCTGAAACCGAGTCACCAGGCACTTTGTGGAATGAGATCAAGAAGGTATCATTTACCAAAGACACTGTAATTATCCTTCTAATTGGTTTGCTTTATAGCTATTTCCTGGCGCAGCTGATGACATCTTTGATCTACATTTAAATATGGGAAATACGTTGGGGCAACATAGTACTTTAACCAAACACATATCGAAAACACTGAGAAACATGCTCAAAAAAATACTGCCACTACTAATCTTTGCTTTACTATCAAACAACTTTTACGCACAGGAAAAATTTGTGGACATCCCCAATAGTCTTAAACAAGGAATCCGATCGGTAAAAGATGCGTTCTCTGTTGTTAACGAAGACGGGAAGACCTTCGCCGTATTTATTGACGACAATAAAACCCTGAATGGTTATTTATACAATTATGACCTCACACCTATTGCATCCTACGCCTCAGAAGGCCTGCCGAATCGCTACGATGAGATTATCGGTCAAACGATAGAAGGAAATCAAATGAAACTGTTCCTAAAGAGCAGTAACAATAAGAAATTCGGAAGCATTCTGTTTGATTTTGACAATAGTACATCGGTGGAAACACAGTTTGATTTTAAACTTAGAAACGACCGCTTCCTGCAGTCCTATAGCAAGGATGGGGAGTTTTATATTTTCACGGTCGACAAGCGGAGTTCGATCCTGAACACCTATGTTTTTAACCATAGTGGGGAGTACAGTAAAGAATCGTTTGATTTATCGGATCGCCCTTTCCGGGATGATCGAAATGTACCTTGTACTCTGGACGACCTTATAGTTGAAAATGCCGGATTCAACAAAATAGTGACTCTGGCCAAAATTGATGAAACCACTCCCAATGCTATAGATGTTACAAGCAATACCACCAAGATATTTGAACGCGAGAATGGAATTGTGTTAACACTGGACAAGGGAAAAGTATACACGTATATCATTGAACTAAAGGTTCCGGATATGCAAGTTGACTTCCAGGCAGTGTCCAAACCACAACTTCTTGTCAACGGGGAGTTCGACAAGAGCAACTCATATTTATATGGGGATAAGCTTTTTCAAATCACCGGAAACCAAAAAGAAATGCGATTCCAGGTTATGGATCTAAACACCGAAAAGATCTTGAAGAAGCTTTATCTGGAAAAAGATGGAGACATCGCATTCAAGAATTCTCCAATTATTCAGGAAGGAGGAACCTACAGTCCGAATCGCGTGCGGGAAATGGAAAAGACCTCCAAATTCCTGAGAAAGATCTCAGCCGATGATATAGGCCTGGCTGTAATTCCCAATGAATCCGGATATCAAATCACAATGGGAGGCAATAAGAGATTAACTTCCGGTGGTGGGGCCATGGCGATGCCGGGATTCGGAGTACCCATTGCCACAGCCGGTGCCGTTACGTTTTACTTTAATCCTGTGTATTTTGCCTATTCATCCTATTCGGGAAGTAAATCCACCCGCATTGAATGTCTTTTTGATGAGAACTTCGAACATATAGAAGGTGATGTTCCCAGAAACGTGTTTGACGATATCAAGTCCTTTGCCGACAACGTGTCCGATCCCAGGGCAGAGAATGTCTTCAAACTCGGGGACTTTTATATCTACGGCAGCTACAACACGAATAATCATGTGTATGAGCTAACAAAGTTCGAGTAGCATATTTACCCTTTGTGTCCTATGACACTAGGATCTTTCTGCATACTCCTTAAAGTTGTTCAGCCATTTTTGTACCTGCTTTTTAAACAATCCGGGAAACAGAAATGACATCAGTTTGGGCATGAATCCCCGGAATTCGGTGTACTCAACCTCAGCATCATAGCGCGTTCGGCCTTCATCCAATTCGGTAAAAACACTCCGCATCGTATTGTCCATATGCATGTGATGGTACGCGCCCAGAAAGGCTTCAGGCAGGGTGTTGCTCACAATGGTTTCGGTCAATTCCATTTCTCGCTTTCCAAACTTGTAATACAACCTGGAGACGGCTCCTTCTTCCCATTCGGAACCGCTTACGAGTTCCTTCCGAAGGAAATCTTTTTGATATTCTCCCAATTTTGTCGGGTCCTGAAACAGAGCAACTACCTCGTCACGGGGCCGGGCAATCTCAACGGTACAAGTGAATTTCATACGGATGGTTTTAGCGTAAATTAGCGCTTTTTACCCAATGGGCATATGGCATTTCTGAAGTATCTTCGCGACATTCATTGAAACAACCCCTAATCCTTGCGTCGACTCAAGATTGCGTATCATCCAATTTTTAAGCACAACCTGCCTTTGGGACATCGGTTTCCTATGTCCAAATATGAACTACTACATCAGCAACTGCTACACGAAGGCACATGTACGCCCGATAACTTCTTTGAGCCTTCCCGATCGGCAGACGAATATATACTGGAAGTCCATACTCCGGAATATGTGCGATCGCTTCGGGAACTTACCCTAACCAAAAGTGAGGTTCGCAAACTTGGGTTTCCGCTGTCAGAAAAACTGGTGGAACGCGAATACGTTATCACTCAGGGCACGATCGAAGGCACCGATCATGCACTTCAAAACAGCATTGCCATGAACATCGCCGGAGGAACCCATCACGCCTATACCGATCACGGCGAAGCCTTCTGCCTGTTCAATGATCAGGCAATAGGTGCCCGTTATCTTCAGAAAAAACAAAAGGCCAACAAAATATTGATAGTGGATCTGGATGTACACCAAGGCAACGGTACAGCTGAAATCTTCGCAGGGGACGATTCGGTATTTACGTTCTCCATGCATGGTGCCAGCAACTATCCCTTTAAAAAAGAAAAGTCGGATCTCGACATCGCCCTTCCCAACGGAACTAAAGATGCACAATACCTGGATGTGCTCACGGCTAACCTTCCGGATCTTATCGACAAAGAGCAACCCGATTTCGTTTTCTACCTCAGCGGGGTAGACATCCTGGAGTCGGACAAGCTGGGCAAGCTGGCCTGTACTATGGAAGGGTGTAAAGAGCGTGACCGATTTGTACTTCAAACCTGCAAAGACCGTGGCATCCCGGTACAATGCAGCATGGGAGGAGGCTACTCTCCGGACATCAGGATCATTATCGAAGCGCATGCCAACACCTACCGCATGGCGCAGGAGATCTACTTCTGAACACAGGAAAGAATGACATGCCGTCGGGAAAAAAGAGCAAGTATCCAAGCTGTTTTCCGAAGCATCTTTGTACCATGAAAAAAAATCAAGTCAACATGCGTACACATCATACATCTATCTTTCATCTGATCGATTTATTCAGACAGGGAAAAAAGAAATTAGCCCGATTAGGCGTCTCCAGCAACCACTGTGAGCACAGCGGTCTTCACGATTTCTATTGTGATGCTGAAAAACCGTTCCTGGGTAATTCCTGATATTCAACTATCCCGGGTTCGTAAGAAACTGAAGCAATCCAAGCCCCAGCTCTTCTCCGAACCCTGAGTTGGTGAAAAGCACCATTCCCCAGTTGCTTTCGGGAATAATGATAAAGAGGCTCGTAAATCGCTTGTCGTTATTCCCACCATGGCCGTATAATGTACCGAACGGAAATTGTCCTGTAAAGAATCCCAATGTGACATTAGTGATTCCAAACTCCCTGTTGGGATTGTCTTCGGGTAAAGCGACCTGATGTGAAAATAGTTCCCGAAAACTTTCTCCGGAAAGTCCTTTTTTCTGCATAAGGGCCACGAGCCATTTGGCAAAATCACCGGCACTGGAGTGAATCCCGTAGGCCGCACCAAACTCATCACTTCCAAAATCGTTTAACTCCTCCCAGCTTCCCTTTTTAAAGGCCAGCGCCTTATTATCCATAATTGCATCATTCTGTATGAACCGCGTTCGTGTCATTCCAAGTGGTCCGGAAACATCCTTTTCGAAAAGCTCCTGAAGACCGGAAGGATTAGTCCCTGTAAGTTGTTGCAACACCAGGGCAAGGTATTGATAGCCTTCACCCGAATATTCAAACCCGGTACCCGGTTCGAAGTTCAGAAACAGGTCTTCTCCGGGACTATCAGTCCTCCAATTCGGAAATCCGGTTTGATGGGACAGTACCATACGGGCTGTGATCTTTTTGTAGCGCTCGTCGTGTGCTATATCGGCATACGGCAAATAGGTGTGGAGGGGAGTGTCCAAATTCAATATCTCCTTTTCAACTAATTTCATGGTGAAATAGGCAAACAGTGGCTTAGAGAGGGAAGCGCCTTCAAAAATCGTTTGCTTTGTCACTTCCTTATCGGGCGCACTTTTCCCGGTATTCAATTCGTAAACGACCTTTCCGTCATTAACAAAAGCCAGGGAAATTCCTGGTGTTCCGGTCAGTTCCATTTGGTTTTTTACGAAGGTCTCAATTTCAGAAATAGCGATCTCCTGTCCTATAGGTGTGATAACCGTTTGCGCTTGCAGAAGGGTCATACATAGCGCACAAGTGAGTGTAGCGATAACTTTAAGCATGATTTTCATTTTTGTGATTTACAGGCAAAGTTGAAGTACGCTCTACCCGAAAAAAAGACAAAAAAGGGGAAGTGGGTCAAAAACAGGATGAAACGGGTCAACCGTCCAACCACATCCTAAAATTGGCAGTAGTAGCGCTGCTTGTACGCACTTTATCCTTTACACCTTTGATGGTAAGCAGCAGCCGGTTCTTAAAGTGATTCTCGATATGCAAAATGTATTGCATTTGTACCACCTGACTGCGATTGATCCTAAAGAACCTCGCCGGATCCAAGGTGTTGTAAAGCGCCCCTATACTTTCCGAATACAGGTGCACTTTCCCATTCGTGTCATGGAGTTTGCAAAAATCCCCCGCGGCCTCGATCAAAGTCAGGTCATTAGTATCGAGCAAGTGAATTCCTTTGGGTGTTTTGATCGCGAAACGTTCCTTGTAATTTCTCTGTTTTTCCTGAAGCAGGCGTTTCATCTCTCCAAACCATTTAGGGTCCAACTGTTGGGATTCACCTCCAAACAGCTTTTCAAATTTGGTAAACGCCCGGGCAATCTCCCCGGGACCGTACGGTTTCAAAATATAAGCAATTCCGTTGCTGCTAAAGGCGTTCAGCAGGTACTCATCGTAAGCGGTACAAAAGATAATGGGAGTCGTAAGAGCGAGTTTTTCAAAGACTTCAAATGAAACACCATCCAATAGTTTTATGTCTGAAAATATCAAATCATAGGAGCCGGATTCGGATGATAAGAAATGAAG
>CAZTLE010000046.1:0-23669 GCA_964614415.1 uncultured Aureitalea sp.
CAGGATCTCAACCTGTTCGCCGAGCTGACGTTTGTTCTGCAGGAATTCCACATATTTCAGGAACTCGATCTCATCCGACTTCTGGGAGTAAATAATCGTGATCTTACCGGGCTGGGTAATGCGCTCTGAAGTTCCGCGTACGGTAGCCTTATCCACACGTTTCTTAACTACCTCGTAGCGGGCATTGTATGTGCCATCCACATCAAAGCGTTTTTCATCCATACGGAAGCGCAGGGAAAGCGAGCTGTTGAATACGAGTATCATGGAAGCCACATCAAGCGGTACGGGAAGTTCTTCCTTCAGTTTATAAAAGTCGTTCTCCATTTCGCACATCACTTGCAGTTGCCACAGCCTTAAGTTGTACAAATAGATCTTGTTAAAGCTGTCCTGCTTGGTTATAGCCTCTCCAATGTACAGGTTGTGCTCCACTCCGTCCGTCTTAAAGCGTTCGAAGTAATGCGGATACATCTCCTGAGCTTCGACTTGCTTCTCATCGAGTATGGCAGCCATGCGCTTGTTAATGAGCATTACCGACTCATCATAGTCCTTGCGGTGCTTGTAAATAAAGCCTTTTTCGTCATCTACCTTGGCGTAATACTTAGATACCAGGTCTGCCAATTCGGGGCTTTTATCACTTAAATGTTCATACAAGGGCACAATCTCGGTTTGCAGGAAGTTAAGTATCTGTCGTTCACTATCCACCTGGAAGCTGTCCTTGAGTTTATCCAGGTAACCGTTAATGGTAAAATCAATTTGCTCATAGATGGGCAGCGATTCGATAGCATATATCTTCTTGATCACCTTCTGCGCAAGTTTCAGTTGCAATACCAGGTCTTTTCGGGTAGCATCATTACGCGCTACAGACGAACCTTTGATATCTATTTGACCGAACAGTGGATAGACATTCTCAAAGACGATCTCCTGGAAAGTAGCGGGATTCCCGTCCATCTGTGACTTAATAACCCGTTCGGCTTCCTTCATGAACTTCCAGTTAACGCTTGGGTGAATGGAAGTACATTCTTTTTGTACCAGCAATTCCATGAGGTTCTGAGCCTCATCACGAGCCCGTTTCACAGCATCTACCAATGAAGGAATTATGTCAAGAAGTTTAATAGCATTTACCGTATTGAGATCGCCCGGATTGGGTGACACAAGCTCGAGCATTCCCATCATTTCCCCTTCATATACCAAAGAAGCAAAGATGGCGCTCTGCATCCCCTGGGCGCTCAGCTTTTGGTACAATACATTCTTGGGATATAGCTTCCTGAACTTCTCAACATCGGAAATACAGTAGAATTCTTTTTTGTTGAAAAGGGTATCGTAAGAAAATTCACAGAGGGCTGTGGTACAAGATTCTTCCGACTTCCCATTGAGCAGATAACTCTTGATGTTCTTTATTTCCGGCATCTTTTCGAACGCACCGTCCTCTTTGTCAAACATGCTATACCCTACATCAAGGTCCGGAAGGTTGAAAATTGCTCTAATGATGGTTCGGAATTCGTCAATAAAGCTTTCGGTGCGAGGCGCTTGATTCAGCAGGTACTCTTTGAACTGAGACAGCGAGACATCCGTCGTTGCGTCATACATATTTGCAATAACAAATCCTCTAAATATCCAACTGTTCGGAGGGAACTTCTCTTTCCACAGAGCGATGTCATCAAAATTATCGATCAGAACGGCAACGTCCTCCGGAGTAATGTCTATGGCATTGGGCCCCTTCTCTATTTCTACAAAGTCTCCGTTGTATAACACCCTGTAGTATCTCATGATTCCCAGCTTATCCGGGATACTGTAATAGAAAGGCCTTCTGAAATCCACTTTATATCCGTAGTAGATTCCCAGGATCATGCTACATCCCATGATATAGAACATATCCTCATCGAAGTCGGCTAACTCCAAAGTATACTCAGTACCGGCCACTTCAACCAGGTCTTTATATCGTTTGGATGAACGGAAGATCACCTCCTGGAAGGGAGCTGTTGCAATCTTAATCTCATTCGTAGTAAGCACAGAAGCAAACAGATCCTCTGTGACCTCCTCAATTTGAGGCATCAGGCGCTCCAGATCTTCAGGAGATTTGATCCCTTCATGCAACATGGGATATGTATCGGCAAGCCCAAGGACATGATTGGCGCGCTCCAGGAACATTTTGTTGTCGCTATTGAGTTGCTCCCTGTAGTTGTCAAACAACTTCTTAAATCCTATCTCAATAGACAGCGGAAACTCACGAGTACTTTTCTTCATCTTCAAAATCAGCTATTTATAATACAAAGTTACTAATTACAACGGATACCGAACTTGAAATAGGACAATTAACAATTATTTCAGAACAACACTATTTTCAGAACGAAAAATAAAAGATATTTTTGTTCGGTAAATCTCTTTTGGTTATGAGACGACTTCTAGCACTTTTTGTAACAGTTTTATTGGTATCATGTGATAGCGACTCCTTTACGATTTCCGGAACAGCCGACGGATATGAGGATGGCACCAATGTCTACCTCTACAGCATTGGGAGCAATAATCAGCCTGACATTGTGGATACCCTTACGATTCAGAACGGAAAGTTCTCCGGGACCTATCCGAAGAGTGATGAAGTGACTGTGAACTATATGAACATTGGTCGTGCAAACACCAATATTTTGTATTTCCCTGAAAATGAAGATCTGGATGTAACCATCTATCAGGATAGTATCCAGGCTTCACATGTGATGGGCAGCCGCCAAAATGATGCATATACGGCCTTTACCCGAAAATTACGGGACTTCGGTTGGAAGAGAGCGGAGACTGTCGAAGCCTATCGCACCGCCCAGCGGGAACAGGACAATTTGCTCGCCGCCGATCTTCAGAAGCAAAATGCAGATCTCATTGCCGAAGAGACCGAATTCAAAAGACAATTCATTTTTGACAATAACAACTCCCTGTTCTCTGTAATGCTCTTGTCTGAAATGCTGAGCCGGAAACAAGTCTCTGTTGCCGAAGCTAAAGAAGCTCTCCAAAATCTTACACCCAAGGTGGCCGCAACCAAAATTGCGGATGATGTGAAAACTCTGACCGCCAATATGACCGTGGTAGAAATAGGAGGCGTAGCGCCCGACTTTTCGGCTCCTACCCCTACCGGAGAAATGTTATCGCTTAAAGAAACCCTGGGAGAATACACCATCATCGACTTCTGGGCTTCCTGGTGTCGCCCGTGTCGGGCCGAAAACCCCAATGTTGTGCGTGTTTATAACGAATACCATGACAAAGGGCTTAACATCATAAGCGTGTCCCTGGACCGTCAGGGTCAGAAAGAACGTTGGTTAAAGGCCATTGAAGACGATCAGATGGATTGGTATCACGTGTCCAATTTGCAGTTCTGGTCAGATCCTATCGCAAGACAGTATAATGTGAAGTCGATTCCGGCTACTTTTCTGTTAGACAAGGACGGTAAGATCATTGCAAAGAACCTACGGGGTCCCGCTCTTGGGAATAAGATGGCTTCCCTTCTGGGAGAGTAAAAGACCCGGGGCTTTACAGAGGTAAAGTCTTATGGGCATTTACAGGACCTTCCGAAATTTTTCGTAAATTATAGTTCAAACATTGTTCTATGAAAATACGAACCATTGCCCGCTCTTCAATCTTATTCTGCTTTCTTATTTGTAGCTCATTTGTAGCATGGGGACAGTCAGAGCCTTATAAGCTAATTTCTGGAACAATAACACATCAGGAAGCTCCTTTACAAGACGTCAATATTGCTGTGGAAGGTACTAACCGGGGTACAAAAACCGATGCCAACGGAGTGTATTCCATACGTGCCAGACAGGGCGATCTACTTGTATTTAGTTATGTAGGTTATGAAACGGTTGGGATTGTTATTGAGGATGTGACGGAGACACTTAATCTAGAGCTTATACCTGAGCGGAACACTTTGGATACGGCTGTGGTAACCGCGCGTAAAAAACAGGAATCGGTGAGTTCATTAACGGTCATCGAGGAAAAAGCACTCGACGTGGACCTCAATTTGGCGGGTAGAACATTCAATCCGTTGAAGTCGGGATTCGCCACGTCATATATCCCTAAGGCGCTTATTGACAACGGACTTCCGTTGGCGTTAACACTTAACGGCAAAGTGGCGGGTCTGCAGTCCGACGGGAGTAATATTTATATCCGTGGTGGTCTGGCCACTGTGCTGGTAGATGGAGCAAATACGCCACATTATGCCCTTCCGGACAGTTCCATTATTGTAGATCTCTTCGTCATCAAAAGTGCCGGAATATTGTATATAAGGACTATTAATGATGCGGATTACATAGCAGAACAGAATGCGCGTAACCGACCTGATCACACGAATAAGAACTACTATCAGGACGACGCAAATACAAAGGTCTCCGAACTTATGGTGTCCAATGAAGGGCCTCGGCTGAAATCGAAGCCCACAGGAGATATGAAAACCATACGAGGTGAGGTTACTTTTTGGGATGTTCCTATGAATGATGTGCACGTCTTTGTGGAAGGAAGCAGCACGCGTATTACAAAGACCAATAAGCGCGGAAAATATAAAATCGATGCGAGACAGGGTGAAGTTCTTGTGTACAGTCATATAGGATACAAGACCGTCACTGTGATTGTTGAAGATGTGACCAGCGAGATAAGTCTTGATATGGTCCCGGTTACCAACGAACTGGATGAAGTGGTCGTTACAGCCAAAACGAATCAGGGCAAACTGATGACCTTCACTGGAAAGGCCGAGGCCAAATACCGGACCGCTCTGGGCGAATACGATCCGAAAGCATCTGGTTTCAGCACAGCATACTACGATGCCAGCGAGCGGGCTCCGGCCGCAACAAACCTTCTGGAGTTGATCAGTGGAAAGTTCGCTGGAGTACAGGCGAATCCCGTTACGGGCGAAATCCGAATTCGCAACGGAACGGGGTCCATACTTAACGACGTACCCCCTATTTGGGAAGTCGACGGCATGATCCTGGATCGGATACCCGATGGATTGGATATCAATATCATTAAGGACATCCGAATCTTAAAATCACTTGGAGCCACCACGCGTTACGGCAGCGTTGCGGCAGGTGGAGTTATCGTGATCAGTACGATAAGTGGTGATTATCAGCCTAAAGACGGTCAAAATGCAAGCTCGGCGGACGCCTATGCCAATCAGAATTTCTACGCCGACGATGCGACGTCATTTGAAGAAGAATCATTGTCTTCTGGTACGGCAGTTGAATTACGGGAACAATTACTTGAAACAACGAATCCCGAGGAGCTCAAGGCCATTGCGTATCAGTTTCAGGCCATGGGGTTGAAGCGGGATGCTATTGCGGCCTATAAGAAAGTATGCGAGCTACGACCCAATTACGCCCAGTCGTATCGCGATCTGGCCAATGCATATCTCACCAACGAACAGTTTGTTCAGGCCTGGCGATTGTACATGGCATTTCTCAATAAAGGCTTCAATGGCAGCAATGAAGGTATTGAGGAATTGGTCTTCGACGAAATGGAATGGTTGTATTTCAGAAGGAATAACCAAACCAATATAAAAGAGAGCTTCCGGCCACGAAGTGACGATATCGTAGAATTTCGTAACGATGTTCGTTTCGTGTTTGAATGGAATACTTCGGAGGCCGAGTTTGACCTGGAATTCGTAGCTCCCGACAGAAGGGCTTATGTGTTCGAGCATACCTTATCGGCGAATCAGCAACTTATCAATGAAGAAAAGCGAAAGGGGTATTCGAGTAAGCGATTTTTCATCGATGACATTGAAGACGGGGAATGGCTTGTGAATCTCTCCTACAAAGGCAATAAGAAAGCGACCCCTACCTACTTCAAATTTACTACCTACTACAACTGGGGTAAGGTAAACGAGCGTCAGGAAACACGCGTATTCAAATTAAATCCCGATCAGCGTGGCAAACTACAATTGCTGCGTGTGAATCGTCAGGTATTGATAGCCTCAAATTAACAACCATTAAATCGGCGGAGAAATGAGAATCACTAAAAAGAACATACCCACTTATTTTCGGACAACTTTATTGCTATTTTGTCTCTTGAGTTGGACCCTACCACTGCAGGCACAAACTGCGACCAACGACAAACTGGTTTCCGGTATTGTTACTCATGACGGCAGTCCCTTATCCAATGTCAACATAAAAGTGGAAGGATCTTCACGAGGCACGAAGACAGATGTCAATGGGAAATATGACATTAAGGTGCGGCCCGGAGAAGTTCTGAACTTCACCTACGTGGGATACGAAACGGTAAGCATACTTATAGAGGATGTTACTTCAGAACTTAATATCAATCTCGTTCTGAAGACCAATCAGTTGGATGCCGCACTGGTTACCGCCCGAAAAAAGCAAGGCACCGTCACTTCCAGGTCTTTCATTGAAGAAAAAGCCCTGGATATCGATCTCAAACTTGGCGGAATTACTTTTAACCCTTTAAAATCTGGCTTTGCGACGGCCTACATCCCACAGGAACTCATAATCAACGGAGTGCCTTTACTAAGCACTCTTAACGGCAAAGTAGGTGGCTTACAGGTGGACGCCAGTAACAGAGTTATTATAAGGGATAAGGTAGCACTATTGCTGGTGGATGGCGTGCCTACAGACGGTGCATTATTACCCGACGGCGCACTGGTAGTTGGTATCTATGTGATAAAACGTCCGGTATCTCTTTTCGGAGCTAATGCACCCGTTGTATACATCAGAACCATCAATGACCCGGATTACGTGAACGAACAAAATAAAAAGAACCTCCCAGATCCCACCAATAAGAATTACTATGAAGACGATGCGAACACCCAATTGGCCAACGTCATGGTATCCAACGAAGGAACTCAGGTTAAATCACAACCATGGGGGGAAAAGCGCACGGTAAAAGGTAAAATATCGTACCTGGATGCACCACTAGCCGATGTAAATATTGCGATTGAAGGCAGTTCCCGGGGTACTAAAACCAATAAACGTGGAAAATATGCCATAGAAGTCCGACCCGGCGAAGTTATGGTCTTTAGTTATGTTGGCTTCAAAACCGTCACCATTGTCGTTGAGGACATAACCAGGGAGATAAGTTTCGATATGATACCCGAAACCAATCAGCTCGATGAAGTGCTCGTCAGGGCAACGACCAGCAGCGGTGAAGTAATGCGGTTTACCCAAAAAGCGGAGGCCAAATACCGGACCGCACTGGGCGAATACGATCCTAAGTCGTCAGGTTTTTCCACCTCCTATTTCGACGGGGACGCTATCAATCCGGCTTCGACCGATCTTCTGGAGGTTATTGCCGGGAAATTTCCCGGTGTCCGGGTCAATCCGGTACTAAGAGAAATCCGCATTCGCAATGGAACAGGATCCATACTTAACGATGTGCCTCCTATTTGGGAAGTAGACGGAATGATTCTGGATCGTATTCCCGAAGCCCTTAACATCAACGATATAAAGGACATACGAATTCTGAAATCACTTGGAGCAACCACACGCTACGGTAGTGTTGCTGCGGGCGGTGTAATTGTCATTAGCACGAAGAGCGGTGACTACCAACCAGGGGAAAGTCAGAAGGTGATCTCTTCGGAATACGCCAATCAGAATTTCTATGCCGACGATGCAGCATCTTTTGAGGAAGAATCGTTGTCTTCCGGTATGGCGACTGAATTGCGCGAACAATTGCTTGAAACGACCAATCCCGAGGAACTAAAAGCTATTGCATATCAATTTCAGGCCATGGGATTGAAGCGGGATGCCATTGAGGCCTATAAGAAAGTATGCGAATTGCGCCCCAATTATGCTCAGTCGTATCGCGATCTGGCCAATGCCTATCTCACCAACGAGCAGTTTGTTCAGGCATGGCGATTGTATATGGCATTTCTCAATAAAGGCTTCAACGGCAGCAATGAAGGCATAGAGGAATTGGTATTTGATGAAATGGAATGGTTGTACTTCAGAAGAAGCAATCAAACTAAAATCAAGGAAAGTTTTGAGCCTCGCAGTGAGGATATCACAGAGTTCAGAAATGATGTCCGGTTTGTCCTGGAATGGAATACTTCGGAAGCGGAATTCGATTTGGAGTTTGTGGCGCCGGATAGAAGGGCCTACGTATTCGAGCATACCCTATCGGCCAATCAGGAACTCATCAATGAAGAAAAGCGCAAAGGATATTCGAGCAAACGATTCTTCATTGAAGACATCAAAGACGGAGAATGGCTTGTAAATTTGACCTATAAAGGCAATAAGAAAACGGCTCCTACCTACTTCAAATTCACCGCTTATTACAATTGGGGTAAGGTGAACGAACGCCAGGAAACACAGGTATTCAAACTAAATCCCGATCAGCAACAAAAACTACAGTTGCTGCGCGTAAACAGACAGGTACTGCTGGCATCCAATTAAAGAGCTAGTTCAGTATGAAGGAGACGTTAACGGTAGTCCGTATCTCCATTTCTCCGGGGGCCAGCGTTTGTTTGGCCGCTCCCCCATCCGATTCCATCGCCATGGCGGAACGGTACATGGGTCCGGGTGTATACTGTTGACGGAATTCGCTAATGGAAACCGCCTTACCAATAGTCTGATTCAATACCGAAGCGTATTCCTCCGCCTTCATTTTGGCATTGGCAACGGCTTTCTTGCGGGCTTCCGATTCCAGGGCTGACTTTTGGGACGATGAAAACGCCACGCCGTCAATGCGGTTGATGCCACTCTCCATCAATCCGTTCATAATGGTCTCATAGCGGCTCAAGTCGCGTAACATAACCGAAATCGACTGATTGGCAGCATAGTTATATGTCTTGGTATTGTACTCATAGTTCTTGCTGAGCCGCACATATTCGGTAGATACATCTTTGTCAGGGATTCCGGAACGCTTCAGAAAACTAAGAACTTCGTTGACCACGTTATCATTCGTTTCTTTTAATGCCTTTGGGTCCTTTCCCGTATTTTCGACGCGGACCCGTATGGTGACCTCATCCGGAACCACCTTTACGACCCCTTCGCCGGTTACGTCTACTGTATTTTGATTGGTCGGTTGTGCTGTCATCGTCGTACAAATTGCTAGAATTAATAATGTGTGTAGTGTTTTCATGATGGTATGATTTAGAGCTTACCCAGTTTGAACATAACGAACAAGACCAGGATCGGAACAGCCAACAACGTGACAATCCAAAGACTCGTTTCCAATAACAAGGGAGCAAAGGCAAGAGTTATGCCATATCCTGCAATAGCGCCACCAAAATGGGCATCATGGCCAATATTTCCCAACTGTTTTCTCATTCCGTAGATCGAATACAATAAATACAGCAGTCCGAATACCCAGGCGGGAATGGGTATCGGAATGAAAAACAGAAACAAGCCCATATCGGGATAAAACAGAATTGCCGAATACAGTACCCCGGTAACGGCCCCGCTGGCTCCAACGGCGCTGTAATGATATTCCTCTTTGTGAAAGTAGAACGACAGCAAGTTACCCGCCAGTAAACTGGCGAGATAGATCAGCACGAATTTGATGACACCCAGTTCAGCAATAACAACATCTGCAAAGAAATACAGGGTTAGCATATTGAACAAAAGGTGCGTAAAATCCACGTGCAAGAATCCCGATGAAAGCATGCGTATTTGCTCTCCACGGCGAATACCGGCTACATTGAACTTATAACGTTCAAAAAAAGAGAAATCGTTGAAGCCCTTTAGTGAAACCAGAATATTAAGCCCGATGATTACAAGGGTAACAGGATGTATGTTCAGCATAGTAGATGTTAAGGGCCATTGCGGCCTGTAATGCCATAAATTTAGTTAGTTTTGCCGTAAATTTGATCATGCACCGCATACTTTATATTCTTGCTTATCCCTTTCTGTGGTTGCTTTCCATCATGCCTTTGCCGCTGTTGTATATAAAGTCTTCGGTACTTTTCTTCTTTGCGTACCATGTAGTTGGATACAGGAAAAAGGTGGTGTTTGATAATCTGGCACTGGCACTTCCCGAAAAGAACGAGACCGAACGCAAAAAAATTGCCCGGGCATTCTACAGGCATCTTTGTGATATAGTTTTCGAAACCATTAAAAACCTCACCATTTCCGAAAAGGAGATAACCAAAAGGTTCCGTTATGAGAATTTGGAAGTCCTTGAAGAGCTGTACGCTCAAAACAAGAGTGTGCTCCTTATGTGCGGTCATTATGCGAGTTGGGAATGGAGCGGTATTCTAACACGCCAAATGCCTCACAAGGGATACGCAGTCTATAAGAAATTGGATAATCCGTATTTCGACCGATTGGTTAAAAAGATCAGGGGAAGGTTCGGGGCGTCAATAGTTACCAACAAAAAGATCGTCAAGCAGCTTTTTAAGGAACATAAGAATGGTGCAAAGACATTGACCCTTATCCTCTCCGACCAAACACCGAAAGTAGGAGCTTTTAAACACCGCGACACCTTTATGGGGATCAATGTCCCCGTGTTCACCGGAACCGAAGAACTTGCAAAAAAGTTGGATTTTGCCGCCGTGTACCTAAAGGTTCAAAAAGTGAAACGCGGTTATTATTCGGCTACCTTTGTTCCGCTTGCGACTGAGCCAAAGCAGGAAACGGATTTCCATATCACACGGATGTTCCTAGATGAGATTGAAAAGCAAATTGTCGAAGCTCCGGAGTTCTACCTGTGGTCTCACAAGCGCTGGAAGCTTCGCGAACCGGTGTAGGTTAGGAAACGGCTTCCATTTCACGGATAAACCGATCAGCCAACGTATCGGCTTCTTCCTGACTGCCGGCCTCAGCATAAATACGGATAATGGGCTCGGTGTTTGACTTTCGGAGATGCACCCAGTTTTCCGGAAAATCAATTTTAACACCATCCACGGTGGAAATGTCCTCATTGGAATAGCGATCTTCCATAGCTTTCAGAATGCCGTCCACATCGGTCTCGGGCGTCAGTTGAATTTTCTTTTTACTTGTGAAGTACGCTGGATATGTACTACGCAAAGTGCTAACGGATGTTCCTTTATGCGCTAAATGACTCAGGAATAGTGCGATACCCACCAAACTGTCTCTACCGTAATGAAGTTCCGGATAGATCACTCCCCCATTACCTTCACCGCCTATGACTGCGTTGGTGGCTTTCATCAGTTCCACAACGTTCACCTCCCCCACCGCACTGGCAGCATAAGTGCCTCCATGCTTTTCGGTTACATCACGCAGCGCCCTTGAAGACGACAGATTGGAAACCGTGCTTCCCGGCGTATGAGAAAGAACATAATCGGCCACAGCCACCAGGGTATACTCCTCGCCGAACATAGCTCCGTTCTCATCTACAAAGGCCAAACGATCCACGTCAGGATCTACAACGATCCCAAAATTGGCGCGTTCCTTACGTACGGAATCCATAAGATCGGTGAGATGTTCTTTCAAAGGTTCCGGGTTGTGTGGAAAATGTCCGTTGGGTTCGCAGTATAGCTTCACCGCATGAACCCCCAACCGCTCTAGGAGCAGAGGGACAGCAATACCACCCGTGGAATTCACACCATCGACCACTACTTTGAACTTTGCCTTCTTAATGGCCTCGACATCTACAAGATCGAGGTCCATGATCTCGTCAATATGAATGTCGATATAGGCTTCGTTACGTGTTATCTTTCCCAGCTCGTCCACCTCCGAGAACTGAACCGCTTCGCTTTCGGCTATATTCAATATCTCCTGACCGGCAGCGGCACTGAGAAACTCGCCTTTGTTGTTGAGTAACTTCAATGCATTCCATTGCTTGGGATTGTGACTTGCCGTGAGGATAATACCCCCATCAGCATGCTCCAGGGCTACGGCCACCTCCACGGTAGGCGTTGTAGAAAGTCCGAGATCAATCACATGAATCCCCATACCTACCAGGGTATTCATAACCAATTGCTGAATCATTTCCCCGGAAATTCTGGCATCTCTACCTACAACCACTCTGTAGTTCTCCTTATTGCGTTGATTCCTAATCCATTGGCCATAGGCCCCGGCATATTTAACCGCGTCAATTGGGGTCAAATTATCGCCTTGACGGCCACCGATAGTTCCACGAATACCAGAGATAGATTTGATAAGGGTCATAGGTTGAATTTTGTCGCAAAGATACTTTTTTACATGTATACCTTGTCCCATTTTCGTAAATTGTACCGGATGAATTTTCTCGCACATATCTACCTCTCGGGAGACGACGAGGGAATAACCATTGGCAACTTCATCGCCGACGGGATCAAAGGGAGAAAATACCTCGCATATCCTACTGCCATTCAAAGGGGAATACTACTTCATCGGGCTATTGACAGCTATACGGATGACCATACCACAGTGCGCCAGAGTAAGAAACGCTTGCGCGAGAATTACGGCCTCTACTCGGGGGTTATCGTGGATATACTGTACGATCATTTCCTGGCGAAGAACTGGAAGGACTATCACGAGCAGCCACTGGCGGAGTATGTGGATGATTTTTATGAATTGCTGCGGAAGAACTTTGAGATCCTGCCTTTGCGTATTCAGCGAATGATGCCCTACATGATAGCTGACAACTGGTTATTGAGTTATGCTACCATTCCCGGGATAAGTACCATTCTTAACCAAATGAACCGCCGTGCCCAACGCAGAACGCAACGGGATGCGGGAATGAACTTTGCGGTCATGGAGCTCGAAGAATACTACGACGAATTCGAAGCCGAATTCACTTCTTTCTTTTCAGAACTTATCATATTTTCAGAGAATAAATTAAGTACACTATGAAGACCTTTTACTATCTCCTTATTGCCTTAGCTCTTGTTTCCTGTAAAAAAGACGCGCCACAGTCCAAAACTGATGCCGTCAAAGAACCGGTCCAGGGGCTTATTACCGAAGACGCCATGGTTGTCTCCGCTCGTGAGGAAGCTTCGAGCATCGGTGCAGCCATCCTGGAAAAAGGAGGTAATGCTTTTGACGCCATGATCGCGACCGAAATGGCCCTGGCTGTCGCCTATCCCTATGCCGGTAATTTGGGCGGAGGCGGTTTTATGGTCTACCGCACCCAGTACGGAGAGATCGGTGCGCTTGATTACCGGGAAAAAGCGCCGATGGCCGCACACCGGGATATGTATTTGGACTCCGTAGGAAATTACATTCCGGCAAAAAGCAAGGTAGGGGGACTCGCCGTGGGAGTCCCTGGGACCATTGCCGGAATCTTTGCCGTTCATGAGAAGTTGGGATCCCTTCCCATGGAGGAAATTCTGGCGCCGGTTATCGAACTGGCCAACCGAGGCTATGTAGTCACGGAAAAGCAACAGAAACGCTTCGAGCAATACGGACCTGTTTTTCAGCAGGTGAATGAAGAAGAGTCGATTTACACCGAGGTGTACAAAGCCGGGGATACTTTAAAAAACAGTGCTCTCGGCCAAACACTGCAACGGATTGCAACCAACGGGAGGTCTGAATTCTATCAGGGTGAAACTGCACAAAAACTGGTGGATTTCCTTTCCGGAAAGGACGGGATCATAACCATGGCGGATTTGGCCGCTTACGAAGCCGAATGGCGGGAACCCGTTACTTTCAGTTATAAGGATTTGGATATTATTTCCATGTCGCCACCCTCCAGTGGCGGGATTTGCCTTGGGCAGATCATGAAAATGATCGAAGACTATCCGCTGTCCGAATACGGACACAACTCGGTAGAGGCCATACAGGTGATCACAGAAGCCGAGCGTCGGGCCTATGCCGATCGCAGTTTCTATTTGGGTGATCCCGATTTTGTGGATGTTCCAACCGATACTCTTCTAAGTGAGGACTATCTCGACGGTCGCATGGACAATTTTTCGTTTGACGCCGCCACACCGTCGAGTAGTATTAGCTATGGAACTGTCCCAGGTTACGAGAGCATGGAAACAACCCACTACTCCATCGTTGACGCCTTTGGTAATGCGATAGCTGTCACCACAACCCTGAACGGTGCCTATGGATCAAAGCTCTACCCCAGTGAGCTTGGCTTTTTCCTCAACAACGAAATGGATGATTTTAGTGCCAAACCGGGTGAGCCGAATATGTTCGGACTCATTGGAGGTGAAGCCAATGCCATTGAGCCTCAAAAACGCATGCTGAGTTCAATGACTCCCACACTGGTCGAAAAAGACGGGAAGTTTTGGATGACAGTAGGTACCCCTGGGGGCTCTACAATAATAACTTCCGTATTACAAACGATTTTGAATGTCTATGAGTTTGACATGACCATGCAGGATGCGGTGAACGCCCCGCGTTTCCATCACCAATGGTTGCCTGATGTGGTCCTCTTCGAACCGGATTCTTTCAACGCTGAAGTCCTTGAAGCCCTAAGACAGAAAGGGTATACTACAGATGAGAACAATGCGCCCGTTATTGGCAAAGTAGATGGAATCCTGGTCATGCCGGATGGAAAGCTCGAAGGCGGTGCCGATCGCCGTGGCGACGATACGGCTGTCGGGTATTAAGTAAATAATCCGGCTAAATAAGTTGTTTGTCGAGTATTCGATGCATTATATCGATTTGTAAGTAAATTACTACAATTTGGTGTTAAAAAGCCTATTTTTGATACTGTTAACCGTTAACTAGTTAAAATTAATCAGTTGCTACGATTATAGGGGCTTAATTACGTAACCGATACCATTTCCTTGTCTTTTCCCTCCCCCGGAAGGCTATTTCGCGGCTTGTCGCGCATATAGTTACTGAATGTTTTCGGTATCAATTATCCCTTAGCAGTATGCTGATCACCGCCTATATATGAGAAGTAGGTCTTTTTTAAAGGATGTATATGCCGTTATCCCCGTTGTACTCAGCGGATTCCTGTGCATCGCACTCGCCTTCTTCCTATGGCAACGGGTACAAACAACGCCTGATTTCGTTGAGACCCTCAACGACGTAGCATCCATCTTCATTAGTATCAGCGGTTTTCTTTCAGCCCTCATAATGATCTACCTGGTTTCTTCGGCCATGGGACTTAAGACAAACCGGGAGACTGTGGTCGATAACCTGAGCCGCATCACGCAGAAGATGCACAACTTCCGAAGTATTATCGAACTCCTGTTACGTTCCAAAATATGGCTTCCGGGCCTTAAAGAATACATTGATGACGAATTTGCAGGACTTAACTTCTTTGAAGTAAAGGAATTCTACAAGGGAAAGTCCAAACTGGCCATTGAGTTCCTACAGGAAACGCACCATTATCAGGACACTGAAAACCTATACCTCGAGCTTAAGTCTCTTTTAATGACCAATCCCAGGGAAAAGAGCATTCCGGAGAACATACCCTATCCTAAGGTATACGGTAAGGACATTGTGGAGAAATGGCTGGAACACAAATGCGGATCGGGTTTGTGGTACTACTTCGGATATAAGTACGGGGTTTTCAAGGACGCACTCGATTACAACAACGTTTTTGAACGTCATCAGGAAAAGATCATGACGTTGGCCAATGCCATTGACAGCAAAGAGTTTGAAGACTCGTCCTTTAACGAAGTATTCCTGTCTAAGCTCGGTGAGTATATGGCCAATGAGGTCATTCCCAAATTATACCAGTTTCGGGAGAAAATGGATCAGAAAATGCCTCGAATGATACGCTATTTGTACATAGTCTTCTTACTACTCGTATTATCGGGCGTACTGCTGCCCCTGGCCTATCTGTTATTCTCCCTGAGTGTTCTTACGATCATCATAAGCTTCTCTTTGGTAGTAGGGATTATCTTCTTCCTGAGTATCTCCCTGTATCCCTTCCTGATGCGGGAAGCAAGCTCCTAGAATTTCTCCTTTTAAAAACTGTTAAAATTAGCAGTTCATAAGGACTCTCCTATTCAAATTTTCATTCCAAATGAGTACCTTTGCAGCTTATGGTAAATTCAGGCGACAGTATTGAAGTTTTGGGTGCCAGAGTGCACAATTTGAAGGATATAGATGTTGAAATTCCACGGGAGGAATTGGTCGTCATAACCGGCCTCTCGGGAAGTGGAAAATCCTCCCTGGCCTTTGATACGATCTACGCCGAAGGCCAGCGTCGCTACATTGAGACATTTTCGGCTTACGCCCGGCAGTTTTTAGGTAGTTTGGAGCGACCTGATGTCGATAAGATCGAGGGACTTTCTCCCGTAATCGCCATTGAACAAAAGACCACAAGCCGAAGCCCGCGATCAACGGTGGGAACAATTACTGAGATCTACGATTTTCTCAGGCTGCTTTACGCCCGCGCGAGTGATGCGTACAGCTATCACACCGGGGAGAAAATGGTGAGTTACAGCGACGAACAGATCAAAGACCTCATCATTAAAGATTTTGACGGCCGCAAAGTAAGTGTGCTGTCTCCGGTCGTCCGGGCCCGTAAAGGCCATTACCGGGAACTCTTCGAACAGATCGCCAAGCAAGGTTTTGTAAAAGTACGTGTTGACGGGGAGATAGTCGATCTTGAAAAAGGCATGAAGGTCGATCGGTACAAGACGCATGACATTGAGATTGTTATCGACAGGTTGATCGTCTCCAATGACCCGGACAATGATAAGCGGCTTTCAGAGACCATCGTTACAGCCATGTACCATGGCGATGACGTACTTATTGTTCTGGACAATGAGACCAATGAGGTTCGGTATTTTAGTCGCTCTCTGATGTGTCCCACCTCAGGTATTTCCTATCCGAATCCGGAGCCTAATAACTTTTCGTTCAATTCGCCCAAAGGGATGTGTCCGCACTGTAAGGGTCTTGGAACCCTACACAAGGTGAACCTTGATAAGATCGTCCCGGATAAGGGTCTTTCCATAAAGCAGGGAGCTCTGGCCCCACACGGTCCTCAAAAAGAGAATTGGGTGTTTAAGCAGCTTGATCTCATCGCGCAACGATATGATTTTAAACTGAGTGATCCTTTCGAAAGTATTCCACAGGAGGCAAAGGATATCATTTTCTTTGGTGGTAATGACAAATTCGAAGTCGCTTCAAAAACACTGGGGATTACCCGAACTTATAAAATTGATTTTGAAGGAGTTGCAAAATTTCTTCAGAATACCTTCGAAGCCAATGAGTCCAAATCCCTGCGTCGATGGGCTAAGGAATATATGGATAAGATCGCTTGTCCGGAATGTGAAGGATCAAGGCTTCGAAAGGAGTCCATGTATTTCAAAGTGGACGGCAAGAACATCGCCCAACTGGCCCATATGGATGTTGTTGAGTTGGCCGAATGGTTTGAAAACCTGGAATCGCGGCTCTCGGAAACACAACAGAAAATAGCTTCAGAAATTATAAAAGAAGTTCGTGCGCGCCTGCAGTTCCTTATCGATGTGGGACTCACTTATCTGGCTTTGGATCGAAGCTCCAAGTCGCTCTCCGGTGGAGAAGCACAGCGAATCCGACTGGCCACTCAGATCGGATCACAATTGGTCGGTGTGCTCTACATTCTTGACGAGCCGAGTATCGGCCTGCATCAAAGGGACAATGAAAAACTTATCCATTCCCTGGTAAAACTAAAGGACATCGGAAATTCGGTAATCGTTGTGGAGCATGATAAGGACATGATAGAGCATGCCAATTATGTGATCGACATCGGGCCGGCAGCTGGAAAACACGGTGGAGAGATCGTTTCACAGGGATCACCCAAAGAGATAAAGAAACATCACACCCTTACCGCCGATTACCTGAACGGAACCCGGGAAATCCCAATCCCCGTTCAGCGCCGCGAGGGTAATGGAAAATTCCTGAAGCTGAAAGGTGCTACAGGGAATAACCTGAAGAATGTGAGTGTAACGTTCCCACTGGGAACCATGATTGGAGTCACCGGAGTTTCGGGAAGTGGTAAATCAACACTCATCAATGAAACCCTCTATCCCATACTCAATGCCCACTTCTTCAATGGAGTGAAAAAACCGATGCCTTACACCAAGGTCGAGGGGCTGAAACATATCGATAAGGTCATTGATATCAATCAATCGCCTATTGGAAGGACACCTCGCTCCAATCCCGCAACTTACACCGGAGTCTTTTCGGAGATAAGGAACCTGTTCGCGAAAGTACCCGAGGCCATGATTCGGGGATACAAACCCGGACGATTTAGCTTCAATGTGGCCGGAGGGCGCTGTGAGACCTGTCAGGGTGGTGGTTTACGGGTGATCGAGATGAACTTCCTTCCGGATGTATATGTGGAGTGTGAGACCTGCCAGGGAAAGCGCTTTAACCGGGAAACACTGGAAATACGATACAAGGGGAAGACAATCTTCGATGTCCTGGATATGACGATCAATGAGGCCTGTGCCTTCTTTGAGCACATTCCGAAGATATACAGAAAACTGAAGACCATCCAGGACGTAGGACTGGGTTATATTACCCTTGGACAGCAATCTACCACGCTTTCGGGCGGTGAAGCCCAACGTATTAAGCTGGCTGCCGAGCTGTCCAAAAGAGATACCGGAAATACCTTTTACATTCTCGATGAACCCACTACCGGATTGCATTTCGAAGATATCCGGGTGTTGTTGTTGGTGCTTAACAAGCTGGTTGACAAGGGGAATACGGTGGTCATCATTGAACACAATCTGGATGTGATCAAAACCGTGGATCATATAATCGATATTGGCCCCGAAGGAGGAAAAAGCGGAGGCATGATTGTTGCACTGGGATCCCCTGAGGAACTGGTAAAAAGTAAAAAGAGTCATACCGCGCGTTTCCTTAAAAAAGAACTACATTAGCGTATCGACATTGACGTATGAGAAACGAACAGAAACATAAGAACTGGAACGAGGTAAAAACGAATGACTCCTGGGCGATCTTCAAGATCATGGGAGAGTTCGTGAATGGATATGAGAAGTTAGGACTTATTGGCCCCTGTGTCTCAATTTTTGGTTCGGCGCGTACAAAACCCGAGGATAAATACTATCAACTGGCGGTCCGCATTGCACAAAAGATCACAGAAAACGGCTACGGTGTTATTACCGGTGGTGGTCCGGGTATTATGGAAGCCGGTAATAAAGGGGCTCATTTGGCCGGAGGAACGTCCGTAGGCCTTAATATCACATTGCCTTTCGAACAACACGACAATCCCTATATCGATAGTGATAAGAGTATTGATTTCGATTACTTCTTCGTGCGTAAAGTGATGTTTGTGAAATACTCTCAGGGCTTTGTCGTAATGCCAGGAGGATTTGGTACGCTGGATGAGTTCTTCGAGGCACTTACGTTAATTCAAACACATAAAATAGACAAGTTTCCATTGATCCTGGTGGGTACCGAATTTTGGACAGGATTGCTGGACTGGATAAAATCGACACTGTTGGAATACAAAAACATCAGTCCTGAGGACATTAACCTCATCCACATTGTGGACCACGAGGATGAAGTACTTCAGGTGCTGAATGATTTCTACGACGAATTCAATCTCAGTCCGAATTTTTAAAAGTACCTGCCCCTTTATGATCAATTTTTATTCATCGCCTTTTTTCTTTATTTATTACTTCAAGTCTTTATATATAATTACCTGTAAAACAGGTTTATACATATTTAAAAAACACCACCTAGTATCTGCTAAACTCAGGAAAGAACACAACAAGCGAGTTAAAAGTTTCACAATGAAATGGGGAAATAGCGGCCTTAAGTGGTTACTATATTATACCACCCTTGTGTTTGAGCCGCGAGCGACACCATTCTCTATGGGCAAATTTTTACCCCATATAATTAAACCTGAGTATATTGGTCTGGTCCAATTGAAAGCACTCAATATTTTAGGGCGACAAGTCATGCAAGCAATTTTGGTAAATAACCAGGCAACCTGTCGGGACGTTTTGCGTCTTCCCAATGGTGTTTACCCACTCTCTACTAACCTGCCGGACGGTGAACGACTAAAATTTTGACGACTTTTTGAGATTACACAAGTTCATACTGTTGCTTTTTCTTTTTGTTGTTGGGCCGCTGATGGCGCAGCACCAAATTACCATACAAGCTAATTTGGTTCCTGAAACGCATTCTATTGAGATCGTTCAGACCATTACCTACACCAATACATCGAGTAGACCTCTCGAAGAAATCTATCTCAACGACTGGGCAAATAGCTTCTCCAACAAAACAACACCGCTCGCAGAGCGCTTTGGGGAAAACTACGTAAGTCTGTTTCATTTTGAACAAGACGAAAAGCGGGGAAGAACGACAATTCATTCCATTTCTAACAAAGACGGACAGGCATTGCCCTGGGAATACGAACCGGAAGACGACATCATAAGGGTTGACCTGGATGGCTCACTGTACCCCGAAAGGTCCTACGAGCTCTCATTAATGTACACGGTCAAACTGCCCGATGCAAAATTCACCCGTTTCGGTGTCACGAAAAACGGAGATTACTATTTGAAATACTGGTATATCTCTCCGGCCGTTTTCGACGGAAAGTGGAATGCGTACAGCAATAAGAATACCGAAGATCTCTATCTAACGCCCTCTACGTTCTCTATCGAAATGACCACACCGGAGAACTATCACCTTACGTCAGAATTGGATCTCATTTCCGAGTCAACGGATGACGGGCAGCGAAAAACAAAACTACTGGGGCTCAATCGCACCCGGGCATGGCTTTACCTGGAACGGGCCAATACGTTCGAAGCCATTGAAACTGACATGTTCACAGTGGTTACGAACATTCAGGACAAAAAAGTAACGCCGGCCATTAAAGCACTGGCCATTGATCGCATTGTATACTTCCTCCATAACAAACTGGGAAGTTATCCTTTTAAGCGGATGGTGATTAGTGACGCCTGCTATCGACTTAGCCCTGTATACGGTCTAAACCAGTTGCCGGATTTCATAAGCCCTTTCCCAAACGGATTTGAATATGACATCCAGCAGATGAAGACCATTACCCGGATGTATATCGAGAATACATTAGGTCTTAATCCCAGGGAAGATCATTGGCTTATAGGGGCATTGCAGATTCATCTTATGATGGAATATGTAAACACCTATTACCCGGGTATGAAGATATTGGGTAACCTCAGCAATGTCTGGGTGATTCGATGGTCCCATGCCTCAAAGATGGAGTTCAACGATCAGTATCCCATCCTGTATCTCAACATGGCCCGTAACAATTTGCATCAGGCGCTGATAACTCCCAAGGACTCACTGGTAAAATTCAACAAGAACATCGCCAGTGATTATTATGCGGGAGACGGTTTTCAGTACCTGCAAGACTATCTGGGCGAGGCCTCTCTTGAGCGGGCTATCAAGCAGTTCTTTATGGAGAACAAGCTTCAGCCGGTCAAGGCTTCAACTTTCCAGGGGGTCCTGGAACAGAATACCGAGCTTCCGGTGAACTGGTTCTTTGAGGACTATGTTGGCAAACGAACCACAATAGATTTCAAGATCAAGGCTGTTGAAAAGCAGGGTGATTCCCTGAGGGTCACCATTGAGAACCGCCGGGACAATGAGCTCCCCATTTCTCTCTACGGCCTCAATAAAAAAGAGATCGTATATAAGACCTGGGTCCCGCCTGTAGACAGCTTGGCAACCGTAACAGTGCCGGCCAAGGACATACGTAAGCTGGCGGTTAACTACGAGGGAGTTGTGCCAGAATTCAATCAGCGAAATAACTACAAGAACGTAAATGGCGGCCTACTTAACCGACCGTTGCAGTTCAGGCTTTTTCAGGACATCGAAGACCCTCAATACAATCAGGTGTTCTTAATGCCCATTTTCGAATATAATTTGTATGACGGACTTACCATAGGACCCAAGCTATACAACAAAACGCTACTGCGAAGACCGTTACACTGGAAGATTGAGCCGCAATACGGTACGCGGTCCAAATCGCTTATCGGTAAGGGTTCCGTTGTTTACACCCATAATTTTGAAGGCAATAAACCCTTTGTTGGGCGCCTGGGGGTCTCGGGAAGCCTCTTTTCGTACAACGAAGGCCTCTTCTACCGAAGGGTTACTCCGTATGCAACACTGGCCTTTAGAAATCCCGACCTTCGAAGCAACGAACGACAATTCCTTACACTGCGAAGTGTGAACGTTTTCCGTGACTTGGACCCGACTCTCGAAAATCAAGATCCCAATTACAGCGTTCAGAATATCCGTTACACGTATTCCAATCCGAATCTGATCGATCACTTCACGGGGCAGCTCGATTTTGAGCTATCCAGTAATTTCACCAAGCTTTCCACAGAAATTGAATATCGAAAGCTCTTTTTAAATAACCGCCAACTGAATCTGCGCCTGTTTGCAGGGGCCTTTCTATCTAATCAAAACCTGCCGGGCGATGACTTTTTTAGTTTCGCTCTGGACCGACCTACCGATTACCTTTTTGATTACAACTATTACGGCCGTAGTGAGGACTCCGGACTCTTCAGTCAACAACTTATTATAGCCGAGGGGGGATTCAAATCGCAACTGGAACCCGCTTTTGCCGATAACTGGATCGCGACGATCAATGCAAGCACCAACATTTGGAAATGGATACTTCTCTATGGAGATGTGGGGTTGGTCAACAATCGCGGTCAGGGTACTACTGCGGTGTTTGATTCGGGGATACGGATGAATCTTGTATTCGACTATTTCGAGATTTATTTCCCATTGTACTCAAGCTTAGGTTGGGAGCCCGGCCTTGGGAACTATGATCAGCGTATTCGGTTTATTGTTACGCTCAGTGCGAATACACTGTTCCGGCTGTTTACCCGTGAATGGTATTAACGCCATTACCACAGGACTGTGGCGCGCATAATCATTGCAAATGCCGCTCATTTTCGCTACTTTTGCAGTCCAAACCTTCACCCTATGCAGACAAATCCCGAAACGAATAGCAAACTTTCTTTTGATGACTTCAAAGCCGAAGTGCTTAGCGACTACAAGGTAGCCGTGACAAGTCGTGAGTGTAGCCTTCTGGGCCGCCGGGAAGTGCTAACGGGAAAGGCCAAGTTCGGAATTTTCGGAGATGGTAAAGAAGTACCTCAGTTGGCCTGGGCGAAGGCTTTCAAAAATGGAGATTGGCGAAGCGGATACTATCGGGACCAGACCTTCATGATGGCCATCGGGGAATTGACTATTGAGCAGTTCTTTGCCGGCTTGTATGCACATACGGATATTAAAGCCGACCCCTTCAGTGCCGGTCGGCAAATGGGAGGTCATTTTTCCACCCATACGATCAACGAAGACGGAAGCTGGAAGAATCTCACGACTCGTAAGAACAGCAGTGCCGACATCTCCCCCACTGCCGGGCAAATGCCACGTCTACTGGGACATGCTCAGGCGTCGAAGATTTTCCGGCATGTAAAAGGCATTAAGGACAAGACCAAATTCTCGATTAACGGGAATGAGGTGGCCTGGGGAACTATTGGAAATGCAAGTACCAGTGAGGGTCTCTTTTGGGAAACCATCAATGCTGCGGGCGTCTTACAGGTTCCCATGGTTATCAGCGTTTGGGATGATGAATACGGAATATCGGTTCACGCCAAACATCAAACTACCAAGGAAAATATTTCGGAGATCCTAAAAGGATTCCAGCGAGACGATGATGGTGAGGGGTATGAAATCCTGAAAGTACACGGTTGGGATTATCCTGCACTCGTGGAAACCTTTCAGAAAGCAGGACATATAGCACGGGAGAATCATGTTCCGGTGCTAATTCATGTGATAGAGCTTACGCAGCCGCAAGGGCATTCTACCAGCGGGTCCCACGAGCGTTATAAAAGCAAAGACCGTCTCACCTGGGAGGTTGAGCATGCTTGC
>CAZTLE010000047.1:0-16381 GCA_964614415.1 uncultured Aureitalea sp.
ATTCTAATTTCAGCTAACTAAAAAAATAATGTATGAAGCGGTCTATCCTTCCTCTTGTTTGTATTTGTTTTGCCAGTTTCGGTATGTTCGGTCAGGAATCCCAGGACAAATTGCCTTATTATGAAATTCCGGAATATCCGGAGTCGTACACACCGGGCTCTGTAGCAGCTCGTATGATCGACGGACTCGGCTTTCGGTATTATTGGGCTACCGAGGGACTGCGGGAAGAAGATCTGGCATTCAAGCCCAATGAGGAAGCAAGAACCTCGGCAGAGACAATTGATCATATCTACGGGCTGTCTAAGACTATCATAAACTCTGCATTGCACAAGCCCAATGTGCGTGGTGGTAGTGAGGAAGCTATGACGTTTGCCGAGAAGCGAAAAAAGACGCTTGAAAATTTTAAGACGGCGGCAGATATCCTTCGGACGGCGACCGATCTTTCCGGGTATACGATCGTTTTCCAAAATGGCGATCAGCGTAATGAGTATCCTTTTTGGAATCATATTAACGGACCCATTGCGGATGCCATTTGGCATTGTGGTCAGGTCGTTTCCTTTCGAAGATCTTCGGGAAATCCGTTCAACTCGAAGGTGAGTGTCTTTAGCGGTACCGTACGACAGTAATTCGCTTTCAGATTTTCGTTTTAGCTTCCCGTGACCCCGGAAGTTCTTATCGGCATTACCATGGATTTCTTTATAATCCGGTACATTTTCCTATAACTATTTGCCGGATAGTTTCATAGCCAATGAAGCGTGTCAATTATTTTGGGGGAGATAAATGAGACTGTTCAAACAACTGGTTACCCGATAGTTAGTCTTTGATTACACACATTATATTTCTAACTTTAGAAAAACAGTTTAGCTATGAAACAAGTACTCTACTCTTTTGTTTTGTTATTCTGTCTATTCACCTGGAACGGCTTTGGGCAGATTATTTACGGTTATGTTTACGATACTACAAAAGACACACCGTTATCGGGTGCGTCAGTTTACATTAACGGGACCACCATTGGAACGATAAGTGATGACGAAGGCCGGTTTCTCATTAAGACAGATCGGGAGATCAAGGCTTCGCTCGTTGTGAGTTATGTAGGTTATGCCACCCAGGCCGTAAACAATGCATATCGCGGTGAAGTGCTGGAGATTGTCCTCCAACCTCAAGTGGACGGTCTGGACGAAGTGTTACTTCGGGCCGATTCCTGGACCTGGGAGAAGAAACTGCGGGAATTTAAGCGACAATTTCTGGGGAATAACAGAGCCGGAGATCTTTGTATCATTGTCAATGAGGACGATCTGGACCTTTGGTTCGATGAGGAGACCAATACCTTGAAGGCATCCTGTGATGTCCCAATAAGGATTCGAAATAATCTGCTGGGCTATGAGATTGAATACCATCTAAATGATTTTGAGGCGGTTTACGAAAACCCGGCACGCGCATATCCATATTGCAAATTCACCTATTACGACGGTTGGAGTTATTTCAGGGATTTCACGAACAACCCCGAAGCTTTGGCGCGATTCAGAAAGAGTCGGGTAGAGGAATACGAAGGATCCGTTAGGCACTTCTTGCGTTCACTTGTTCAGAATAATCTGAAGGACGAAGGCTTCGCTTTGTTGAATGACCGATTTCCTGTTCCCGAGAACCGCGTGTTTACCATAACGCCCAGAGGAGATCGTCATGTGGTGCTTGTCAAGAAGAATTTTTTCCTTGAATATCTCGAAAAGAACGAACGTTCCCTGGTTACCAAAGAAAATAAAGAGATGCCACTTATCGTCTTTTCCGATGGGAATTATATTCCGCCCAAAGATCTCCGGTTTGACGGATTCCTGGCAGAGGACCGGGTAGGCAATGCTTTGCCCAGGAACTTTAATCCGGGCTTATAGGTTTTCGGTTACAAAATTCTCACAATAGGAACGTATTTCGTTCCGCGCTTTTTCGAAAGCGGCATGCTTCTCGGCTTCGGTTCCGTTAACTTTGGAAGGATCAAAGAAGTTTCGATGTAGTCTAACCGCGCGTTGCGCCGGAATGAAGGGACAGTTCTCGTTCGCATGATCGCATACGGTGATTATGAAATCCCAGTCAATACCGAAGTATTCGTCTACGTGATTTGAAGTATGACCTGTGATATCGATACCGTCTTCGGCCATAATGGACACTGCTCCGGGGTTGAGACCGTGCGTTTCGATCCCGGCGCTGTATACCGTGGCTTTATCATTGGCAAATTTGTTAAGGTAGCCATGTGCCATTTGGCTCCGGCAACTGTTTCCTGTGCAAAGGACCAGAATATTCTTCATTAAAAAATTGATTTACTTCGACGTTCCATTATTACGTTATCGTGCCACTTACCGTCTCGCTGTGCTATTTTTTCACGGACACCGAGGATGCGAAATCCGCATTTCTCATGAAGGCGGATACTGGCCACATTCTCAGTGAATATGCCGGCTTGCAACGTCCAAAAACCCGCTTTTTCGCTTTCAGCCACCAAATAGGACAGCAATACCTCACCGATACCTTTTCCGTGGTGGTCCGGATGGACGTAAATGGTGTCCTCGGCTACACCCGCATATACCTGTCGCTTGGATACTGCACTCAGTGCGCACCAGGCCACTACAGAGTCACCTTCAGAAGCCACAAACCTGCAATGGGGCAGGAACTTCCTGTTCCACGTATCCCAGTTGGGAATCTCTGTCTCGAATGTGGCTATTCCCGAAGCGATACCCGCTTCATAAATGGCCGAGACAGCCGGATAGTGTTCTCGTTGTAGCGGTACGATCTGCATATTAGCAACAACCGCTTTCCGGCGTACAACAGGCTTCCTCGGTTTGTAAGGCGGTTTCAGGTACTCCACAAGTATCTTTGGCTTTGCAATCGGTTTTCTGCACGGCTAATTTAAGGATGAGTTGTTCGTTTTGTATTTCGTAATCGTTAATAAAGAGCTGGGACGTATGAAAGGAGTCGTTGCTGTACTCTATTTTGACCTCGGCTTTTGGTTGAAAGGGCTTCATACGGGCTACCTTCTTTAAGATACCCATGGCCTTGTAGGTAGTCATGTACTCGGTCTTTCCGATCTCTGACGGGCTCTCCCAAAGTTGTACGATGGTCTCGTCCCAGGAATCGGTGCGTGCACCACAGTCGACCGACTCAATATGCAGGTGTTTCACCTCCGTAATGTGGTAATTGGCTCCGACCAGTTTGCCGGGTGCATATTCAAAAAGAAGAGAGGTATTCGTATTGGTTTCAAGCAGTTCTAAAAATTCTTGTGTTGTCATAGTGGTATGCATTAACAGCATTTTGCTGCTGTGTTTGTAAAATAGTTGTTTAGTAGCTCCTGAAATTCTCTGAATCGCTCCACGTCAAGGCAGTAGCAGATGCTTTTTCCTTCGTACGAGCCCTGGATAAGACCGGCCTGACGAATTACCTGCAGGTGTTGAGAGATGGTGGGCTGGGATAGCCCGATCTCGTCTACGATGTCTCCACAGATACAGGACTTCTGCCGGGCGATGTATTCCAAAATGGATACGCGCGCAGGATGTGCCAGTACCTTGGCAATGGCCGCTATTTCAATTTGCGGTTGTGTGTGAATAGAAAGATTAGAAGCTCCCATGATTTAAATAATAATATTGCAATATTACGATAATATGTTGAAAACAAAAAGCCTTTGACGTTTTTTTTCAAAGGCTTGACACGTTTAGAACCAGGGTTTCTTACCTACCTGATAGGTATTATAGAACTCTTCGTCGCTCTTCGTTAGGTAGATAATTCCCTCAATGAGGGTAACAATCCAAATTGCTCCGAGTATAAAGAATCCAATAAAAAAGCAATAGGTGAGGATGCCAATAAGCGTGGCAACGCACAAAATAATACCCTCCTGGTTATATCCAAGGATGAATTTGTGAATTCCCAGTCCCCCGAGGAAAATGGCGAGCAAACCTGCCAGCAGTTTTTTATTCTCACTGCTTTGAACGGTTTCGTTCCAGGCCTCCTTGACATCATCAGCAGCCTGTTGGGCTCCTTCCTTGATGTTTTCAGCAGCCTCACTAAACTTATCCTGGGTGTTTTCCTGCCCCTCCTGATTGTTTTCCTGTCCTTCCTGGTTGGTATCCTGTCCCTCTTGGTTGGTTTCGTCAGACATTTTATTCTAGTTTATAGTTGGTGCCTTAAATGTAAAAAATATATCATAAAAAAGCACTGTCCACAGGTTCCCAGAGCTCGATCTTGTTTCCTTCCGGATCCACGATCCAACCAAACTTACCGTATTCATACTCCTCAACTTCGCCAACAATGGTCACACCTTCTTCCTTAAGTGCAGCCAGTAGTTCGGTCAGATTTTCCACTCTGAAATTCATCATGAACTGCTTCTCGCTCGGCGCAAAATATTTGGTGTCCTCATTGAACGGACTCCATTGTGTGGAGCACTTATTGCCCTCTTCGTCGCGCCACCAGAAAGTGCACCCGTAATTATCGGTGTTAAGACCCAAATGCTTGTTATACCAATCTTTAATAGCGCCCGGATTCTTCGTCTTGAAAAAGAAACCGCCCAAACCTGTTACTCTTTTTTTCATGTTATTGTTGTTTAGTTTTTACGTTGTAGAATTAGTGATGAGATCAAGGAAATGATAAAACCAATGATAAAGACGGTAAGTGCCATCAACAGAAATGAAAACCCTGGGTTGGAAAACATTTCTCTGGCCGCTTCAAGTTCCTCGACCTTGGTTTCGAATTCGTCCGCTGGAAGTGCCTGCCGCATTTGTTCTATAGATTCTCCGTAGTATTCAGCAGTGAAATCGGGATTCACCCATGTCATGTAAATGACTGTTAGTATACCAAAGGCAACTGAAGCGAAGAGACTTATCAGCACTCCTATCTTCAGAGCTTTCCCGAAGCTCACTTTGCCGTTATTTTGAACATCCCTGAAGTGTTTAATACCGAAAAAGACAAAGGAAAGAGAAACTACTATGGACGCATAACCCAGAACCTCCCTAATAGAATAGCTTAGATGTCCTTCAAGGAACCAGGGCAGAATAGCCAGTATACTAAGGAGTGCCGCTCCATAAAGACCAAATCGTAAAACTGATTTTTTCATAATACTAAAATTAAAAGTTCTTGTCAAAAGTAGCTTGAGACATCTAAGAACTACTCATACGAAAGTACCAATTGCCCTCATACGAAAGTAGGAATAAGAAAATTATGCGATGATATGAAGTTCTTTGGCTATTTGAATGGCCTGGGTACGACGCTTGGCATCCAGCTTGAGTAACACATTGGAAACATGGGTCTTCACAGTGCTTTCCGATACAAAAAGTTTATCGGCAATCTCCTTGTTCGAAAGGCCATGTGAAATTTCATTCAGCACTTCCATTTCCCGGCCGCTCAAACCGAGTTCCTTTATCTTATTCTCATCTATGGTTTTCGAAACTTCTTCTGAATACGCCCTACGCGCATTCCGTCTGTTCAGGAACATCCCTATGAAGAAGAAAACTACAGCAATTCCGGCAATGACGAACTCGGTCGTTAAGTCACCGGTACTTATGGAATATTTGCTTAGCTGAAAGAGTACCAGCAGCGAAAGGATAAGTGCGCTAAAGACGAGTATCGTTTTTTTCACACCTAAAAATAGGAAACCTCACGGATATGAAGCGCGCTTATGGTAGGAATACTACTTCCGAAGTAACTTCTCCTGAAAGACGCCCATGCCATTGACATCTACGACCTCCAAAAAATAAAGGCCGGATGGAACATTCAGCGGAATCGAAGGGATTTTGGGCACCGGACCGGAGGCTATCAAAATACCTCTCATATCATGAATACGAAACGAAAAACCCTCCATCGAATGGGTGGCCCTAATGTATAACACGTCCGTTATCGGATTGGGAAATGTTTCGATTCCATACGGGTTGAAATCCCCGGCGGAAAGAACTTCGCACGATACTTCTTCGAGGACGGCTACGGGACAGTCGGAGGCCATATATTCGGTAGTGGTCGCCCCACCATACAGAGGGCCGGTTTCCGAAACCAGATCGGTAATAAACTCATAATCTTCTGTTTCCAGATCATACCGGTATAGCTTAGCAAACTGATCCAGGGCATAAATCGTATTGTTCTCGCAGTCTTCAAACTGATTGACGAACGTCCATATCAGCGGAACCGAGCATCCTATATTACTCGTTTCCACACCATCGTAGGACTTGATGAAGTCATTGAAAAAACTAGGGTACACCAAATTTCCTTTATAGAATGTGTAATCTCCCGGTGTTGAAATATCATTCTCGACAAAGGTAGTTTCGCCCGTGTCCAGGTTGTATTTGTAAAGCTCCTGATTGAGATATCGACTTGTAAACAGTTCGTTCGAGCTGTTACTTACCAGGGCTGTATAGGCATCTCCTGTGGGTAATTCGACCACCTGAGAAAAGGTTTCATTGATGAGGTCTATTTCAATGATGGTCCAAATATTGGTCACGCCAAAAAGTCGGCCGTCAGGAGTAAAAGCCAGATCAGTAATAAATCCGGCCTCCTGAATACTTATACCAAAGAGGTCGGTTACCGAGAAGTCATCCACGTTAATGATCTTGATTTCGTTTACATTGTTGACAACGTAGATTTCCTGTGCTGTTGAAGCACTGATTAGTAAAAGGGCAATAACGAGGGAGTATATTTTCTGCATAACGAGTAAGCGTCTTTATGTCAATTAGTTAATTTAAGTCTCATTTGCCCGGATTTAGTAGATTTTGATAGGATCAAATCATTCTTTGATAATTTTACGCACCAATACCTGCATTCCATTTGAGTCCCTCAACTGTATGAAATAGATGCCTTTTGATAATTCTTGCAGTGATATTTCCGGTGTACGAAGCTCTCCGTTCTTTAAGAGCTTTCCCTCCATATTCCACAATTGGAATGTTCCATCGGTCAGGCCCTTTTTCGAATGAATTCTAACACTATCCGAGGTAGGATTCGGATACAAGGTGATTTGATACGGATTGAAATCATTGGCAGATAGCACTTCACAGGTTACAGTCTCCAGAGTTGCCACAGGACAGGAGGACGCCATATACTCGTTGCGGGTTGCACCTCCATATATCTGCCCTGCTACGGAAAAAAGATCGGCGACAAATTCGCTGCTATCCGTTTCCAGGTCATACCGATACACATTGGAAAGCTGATCGATCCCGTACACAACATCATTTTCGCAGTCATCGAATACATTTACAAACGTCCATAAGAGCGGAACCGTGCATCCTACGGTGGAGATCGAACTTCCGTCAAAAGCCTCAATTGCTTCGCTAAAGAAGGCCGGATATACGAGATTGCCCTTGTAAAATGTATAATCCCCCGGACTCGAAATATTCTCCGAAATGAATGTGGTCTCTCCGGAGTCAATATTGTACGTGTAGAGTTCCTGAGCAAGATACCGGCTGGTATACAGGTTGTTGTTTGCGTCGCAAACCAGGGAAGTATAGATATCACCCAGGAAGAGTTGGGTTACTTCCGAATAGGTTTCATTCACCAGATCGATCTCAATGATAATCTTGGTATCGGTTACCCCGTAAAGTGTACCGTTAGGAGCAAAGGCAATATCGCTGATAATGCCCGTTTCCTGAACAGGAATGGAGAACAGATCAGTGACGGAAAAGTCACTTATATCAATGATTTTCAGCTCATTTACGCTGTTCACCACATAAATTTCCTGGGCCTTGATCGTTGTGCCCAATAGCAGCAAGGCACAACAAAGTGTGTAGTAGTTTTTCATAGCAATCAGAGAATCAGAAGATTCTGTACTAATTTACGAAAATCTCCCCACAATTTTCTCGGCTATGACACGAGCTAACCTTTCTTTACTCTCAACGGTCCAACCGGCAATATGAGGACTCAAGATCACATTGGGCATCTCCAGTAGTTTCCGGAGTGCGTCCGGCGTTTCTCCGGAGAATAACGATTCAAAGGATGACTTCTCATATTCGAGGACATCCAGCCCGGCTCCCAGGACCTTGCCTGAATCTAGCGCTGAGACTAGATCGGAAGTCACCACACATTTCCCACGAGCGGTATTGAGTAACCAAAACGGTTTGGTAAATCGGTCGATGAACCCGGTATTAACCATCCCAAAAGTCGTTTCTGTGAGCGGAGTGTGAAGACTTACCACATCAGCCGTATCCTGCAGTTCTTGCAGCGTCACCTGACGGGCGTTCTCATTGCCCACGTTGGGTAGAATATCATAACAAACTACCTCACAATCAAATCCTTGTAGCTTTTTGGCGAAGGCCTTTCCCATATTTCCGAATCCTATGATCCCCACGGTCTTTCCTTCCAGTTCAAGGCCCCGGTTTTGTTCCCGGTTCCATTGGCCTGAACGGACCTCTTTGTCGGCATTATTCAACTTATTGAAGAGGGAAAGAAGCATTCCCAATGTGTGTTCTCCAACGGCATTCCGGTTACCCTCCGGAGCAGAAATCAGGGTAATTCCCTCCTGCGTGGCGTATTCGGTATCAATGTTTTCGAGTCCGGCCCCTACGCGGGCGATAAACTTGAGGTTGGTCGCTGCGTCCATAAACTTGCGGTCTATGGTAAACCGACTTCGAATCACAATGCCGTCATAGCCGGAAATGATCCTTTCAATGACTTCCTTGGGATCTGAGTAGTTCTCTTCGTTTTGGTGTCCCGCGGCTTCAAGCAGCTCCATGAGAACGGGATGGTTGGTATCGAGATGAAGTACGCGCACTAGATTTCGGGGTATTCGGTTTGGGTCTTTTCGTGCTGCACGGTTCCGGTGTGTTTGGTGGCCAGCTTTTCAAAGAGGAGGAGGTGAACTTCTTCACCGTCCCTTGTTTTCGGACAGTGCTCAACCCCTTTGGGAACGACGATGATCTCCCCTTCATTTACGATCTCCACTTTATCTCTGAAGTGCATTTCCAGTGTACCTTTCTGTACATAGAAAAGCTCGTCTTCCTCGTCGTGCTTGTGCCAAATGAATTCACCTTGGATCTTGGCAAGGATTACTTGCATATCATCCACCGTAGCAATACGATGCGGGTGCCATTGAGCCGAAAATTTCGTTAGCTTTTCCTGAATATTTATGGGATTCATTGCCAGTGATTTTATTGAAACAAGGTACGTATTTCCTCGTTGATCTTAGCGGGCCGGTGCGTGTTTGCATCCAGTAAGCACCATAGGGTTTTGGCTTCCACCATAAGCTTCCCATCTCCGGGTCTTGTAATCTTGTAGCATCGCTCACTTTTTACACCTTCTGCCATAGTTACCCATGTTTGTATTTCCAGTTCTTCCCCTTCAAAGGCAGGGTTCCTGTATTCGATAAAATGGTTTAATACCACCCATACGAATTGAGACCGCAGGGAATCCGGGGCTCTGTGCTTCCAATGGGCTTCGGCGGCGTCCAGACACCACTGTAAATAGGTGACATTATTCACGTGGTTCATGGCATCAATGGCCGATGCAGGCACAGTGAACCGATGTGTGAATATTTCAGCCATTAGAATCCCAGAATAAGCTTGGAGATATAGAAGAAAAGGAAAATTCCGAAGATATCATTGCTCGTGGTAATGAACGGTCCGGTGGCAATCGCAGGATCAATACCCCGTTTGTCCAAAATGATAGGAACGAAAGTACCGATAAGGGCGGCAATAATAATCACTGAGATCATACTTACGGCAATGGTCAAACTGAAATTAAACGAGTAGCCCATGATATATCCGAAAAGGATCACCAGTGCGCCCAGGGCAACACCATTAATGATGCTGAGGCCAACTTCTTTCATGAGCCGATCAAAGAGGCTTCCTTTTACGACGTCATTGGCCAAACCCTGAACAATAATCGCGCTGGACTGTACCCCTACGTTTCCAGCCATCGCAGCGATGAGCGGAGTGAAAAAGAAAAGTGTTTTCACTTCCGGGTCCTGCATCAGGTCTTCGAAGTCTTCAAGAATGAATACACTGGCCAAACCGCCGAACAGTCCAAGTACCAACCAGGGGAGTCGGGCTTTGGTAAGTTCAATAATGCTATCGTCCGCCTCAACATCCTGGGAGATACCGGCTGCCAACTGATAGTCTTTTTCGGCTTCATCCTTGATAAAATCTACGATATCATCAATCGTAATGCGCCCCATAAGAATGCCGTCTTCGTCCACTACGGGAAGGGCTTCAAGGTCGTATTTCTGCATCAGTCTCGCCACTTCTTCGCCTTCGGTATGGACGGTAACATAGTCTACTTTAGGGATATAAACCTCACTTATTTGAGCCTTTTCCGGGGCAGTGAGCAGATCCTTCAAGGAAAGGCGGCCTTTGAGCTTTCCTTCCTTATCCGTTACATAGATCGAATGGACGCGGGTCACATTTTGGGCCTGTCTACGCATTTCCCGAACACATCCCGCCACGGTCCAGGTCTCTTTCACCTGTACCAATTCCTTTGCCATAAGCCCTCCGGCACTGTCTTCGTCATAGCTGAGAAGTTCCACAATATCGGTGGCCAGCTCTTCGTCCACTATCTGATCAATAACCGCTTTCTGAACCTCATCATCCAGTTCGGCCACCACATCGGCCGCATCATCGGAATCCATTTCCCGAAGTTCCTCGGCGATTTCCTTTGGAGAGAGACGATCAAGAATCTTTTCCCGGACATCTTCATCCAATTCCATCAAGGCATCGGAGGTTATGTCGCTTTCAAGTAATTTGATAAGGTAGGTAGCCTCGTCACTTTTCAGTTCTTCAAGGATTTCGGCGACATCGGCAAAGTGAAGTTCGGCGAGTTGTTCTTTTATGGCAACACCGTCCCTTTGAGCAATGAGTTGCTCAATAATTTCGATGAATTCAGTTGTTATTTGAAATGCCATCGTCCTCCATTTTTTGCACGAGTGAGATGAATTCGGGCACCGAGAGCTGCTCGGGACGCTGGCCAAAGATAGTATCTTCTTTTAATTTAGGAGAGAGTTCCCATGTTTTTAAACTATTGCGAAGGGTTTTGCGGCGTTGCTGGAAGGCCTGCTTTACTATTTTGAAGAACAATACTTCATCACAGGGAAGGGTATACCGGTCTTTTCTTCGAAGCCGGAGGACCCCACTGTCCACCTTGGGAGGTGGTTGAAATACAGAAGGGGGTACAGTAAAAAGATAAGATGCCTCATAGAATGCCTGCACCAGGACGGACAGAATTCCATAGGTCTTTGAGCCCGGGCCTTCACAAATTCGCTGAGCCACTTCCTTTTGAAACATTCCCGTGAACTCAGGGATGCGATCCCTTTGCTCCAACACCTTAAAAACGATTTGAGATGAGATATTATAGGGATAGTTCCCGGTAATCGCAAAAGGCTTTCCGGGAAAAATTGTGTTGAGGTCGTACTTCAGAAAGTCACCCTGAATCACCGCAAGGGTCTCGGAAGAAAAGTGCTCGTGCAGATATTCGACCGATTCTCCATCAACCTCCATAACAGCGACATCCAGCTCTTTTTCAATAAGGTACTTGGTGAGCACACCCATTCCCGGACCTATTTCCAGCACGGAATCATAACCTTCCAGGGTAAGTGTATTGCCAATTTTGCGGGCAATATTCTCATCCCGTAAGAAATGCTGTCCAAGATGTTTTTTAGCGCGAACCGGTTTGGCCATAGTGCCGGAAAAATAGTTATATACCCGTCTGTAAAGAACGTGAAAATTTATGAATGAGTGAATCGCAGAACCAATTCAAACGCGGTTCTGATCGTTTTATTTTGTGGTGAAAAAATAAATTGAAATGCGCGCATAATATCATACACTTTAACGAAAAAGTAAACCAGTTTAACTAATAGTTGAAGGAAAATTCTTGCTTTTCATTTTTAGCTTCTATTTTAGCATCAGAAAGCATAACCATAACCTCTCAAACACATAACCTCAAGCATGAAGAAGTATAGTAGCCTCACCGTTACTTTTATGCTATGCTTCGCTCTCAACGCTCAGTCCCCCCAGTCCGCCCCTGGCGATGTTGAAGCTATTAGCATGAAAACGATCCCCACAGAATCAGCTGCTACAGTTGATAGTCCTTTGTCTCGATTTGAGACCTTTACCACAGGAATTAACACACCTTATTCCGAATATGGAGTAGCCTTATTCCGCGATAAGTTCATTACCTATTCCTCGCGCAAGATTGGAGCACTTGCCAGGAAAGATCCGGCCACGAATGAGCCGTTTACCAAACTGTATTGTAGCGATATTTTAGAAGACTACGATCTCACAAGGCCCTTGTTGTTCTCAAGTATCCTGAACCGAAATGAGAACCTGGGAACGCTAACGTTCACACCGGACGGCAACACTATTTATTTCACCAAAAGCAAGGAAGGCGAAACGCAGAAATTCCAACTATATAAGGCCGAAATGGATCCGGATGAGGAAGGCCGATGGATGAATATAGCACCGGTTTCCTTCAATGATGCCAATTATTCTTTCGAGAACCCGCATCTGAGTCGCGATGGAAAACTATTATATTTCGCCGCGGATTTCCCTGATTCCAAGGGAGGATTTGATATTTATCAGGTAAGGCTTATGGAAGACGGGACTTTCGGGAACGTTGAACCTATTCCGGGAGATGTCAATACGGCGGCCGATGAGAAGTTTCCGTACACCTCGGTGGATGGAAAGTTTCTTTTCTTCTCTTCAACCGGCCATAACAGCCTGGGCGGATACGATGTATTTAAAAGCAGAAGATCCAGTGACCCTTCGGAAGGATATAAACTCATAATCAACCTCGGGAATTCTATAAACGGAGCACATGACGAAATCGCTTTCATTCCTGCCACAGACAGAATTGCTTACATAACATCCGATCGTGAAGGTGGACAGGGTCGTTACGACATTTATAAAGTACGGGAGTTTACGATCGACCAGAAGGTGCGAGGACAGGCGGTAGATTTCGAAACGAGTATTCCGCTTGCCAATGTGGAAGTACAGCTCATCGATACGGACGGAATGGAGGTGGCGAAAGTGACTTCGGATAAGTACGGAAACTACGAAATGCCCATTTCCTCACTTGAGTATTACACCATCATAGCGAGTAAGGATGGTTTTCAGAAAGGAATCACCATTTTCAATACCGACAACACCACTCCGGAATACGAAGTCGATGTAAGCCTTCGTGCAAAACCGGCTGAAATTGTGGAAACCGAGGAAAAAAGCTATATCAAGATCGATAATATTCAGTTTGATTACGACAGCGCCCGCATCAAACAAGTATCTACCATCACATTAAATAAAGTGGTGCGTACATTGAAAGAGAATCCCGAAATTAAAGTCGCGCTCAACGCACATACGGACAAACAAGGAAGTGATCGCTACAACTTAGGACTCTCACAACGTCGGGCAAATTCGGCTGTGGATTATATTATATCACGCGGGATCTCACAAGATCGTATTATTGCGAAAGGATACGGAGAGTCACAACCGCTCATTGACTGTGATACCTGCACCGAAGAAGAACATGAACAAAACCGCAGGATTGAGTTTATCGTTCTTGAAGAATAAAGAATTCTAGATAAGAAATATCAAATACGAAGTAGAAACCCCTTGTCAATTGGCAGGGGGTTCTTCTTTATGTCCGAATCAATTGTTCCAGTCGTTCCTGAATTTCGATTCGGTCTGCCTTGTCGAGCCAGGACATGTCCAGATCTACCCGTCCGCCGTCCTTCAGCAGTAAATAGGGCTCGCTACCGCCATGCGCTTTGTGGAAACTTTTGATATCGGAAATTGAGTGCGAGCTATGTTGCGTCTTGATGGTATCTTCGGAGAGTCCAATGACAAATTTCCCAAAGGTCTTTCCCTCGATAAGCGTTAACCACGAGCCAAGAGCATTGTGAAAGTATTTGTCCATTTTGAAACCATATCTATACCAATACAGAACCAGATCGACAATTAGGTACGTTACAATCACCCAGAACATAATCCAGGGGATATATATCATGGCAACTACCAGAGCGCTGAAAAGGGCCACCAATCTAAGAACAAGCCAGACCCGGGCATTCTTTACGTAGTATAACTTCATTCCTGCTCGCTTATAATGGCTAACTCAGTTCGAAAGGCCACAAATTTACCTTCAAAGGGTTTGCTTTGTGCACGTAACGTTTCGGCATCTTCCCGATAGTAGCGTTCCAGCATCTCTTTGCTGGTAGTAGTGTACTGAACCGAGTAGGTAATTCCACCCATTTCTTCTCCGGTCATAACCCGTGTCATCAATGCTTTTGAGAATTTTCCGGTCCTGAGCATATCCGGAATATGCTCATCCTTCATCCATGAGAGCCAGGAATCATGAACCGATTCGTCTATATTGATGGTTACGTTATAGATGTACATAAAGAGATGATTGATTTTGCAACGCTAGTTTATCGCGTCTCCCCGGAGTGCCCGGTATTTTTTCCGGGCTTCTACAAAGAAGATGCTATCTGCAAAATTAAAGATAATCTGCTCATATAGCTCCTTGGCCTTATCCGGTTGCGCCAGTTGTTCCTCATAGAGTTTTGCGAGACGGAAATGAGCATCGTCGGCGAGAATGTCTTCGTTGTAGAATTCGATAAGCTTAAGATAGTTGGCTTCAGCCAATTCAAAGCGTCCAATGCTTTCGTAAAGTTCGCCTTGCTTTAGCAGGGCTTCATCTTCGATAGACTCCCCCTTGTGATTGGTGAGGACATCTTCCAGGATGTCGATAGCTTCGGAAGGCTTATCCTGAAGGGCGAGCAGATCGGCACGTGCGAACTTCTTCATCGCGACCTGTGCCGTGTCTTCCAGAGAGTTATCACGAATCATGAGGCTGAGTTGCATGGCGTCGTTGGCAATGAGCTGGGAAGCCGATTTCTTGAGCACATCCAACTGTGTTTGCGCCCAGGAAAAATCTCCCTTGTAATAACTGGTCTTGGCCACTTTGAACCGGGCTTCCTGCGCCAGGATATCGTTCTTTACTTTGTTCTGAATTTGAGAATAGTAAATGAGCGCCTGGTTGAATTTTTCATCGTATACCAGGATGTCGGCCAATTCCATTTTGACTCGCGCCTCTTCGTAAACGGAAAGCTTTTTCTTTGCAAGTGCTTTCAGGTTTGTAATGGCTTCTTCTTTTTTTCCATTTCTGAAGGCGAGAAAGTGATTGTAATCGATCTGAAGCAGGTGCGTGGAAGCCTCATAACCATAGGTTTCGAATAGCTCGAGAAACTCCTGCTCAACATCAGCATAGGCATCCGGTTGGGCAGACTTCAATCTGATTTTCATGAGGTATTGATGTCCTTGCAGCTTACCCTCCGGGGTATAGGCATTGTCTATCACGAACCGCACAATCGCCTCTGCATTTTCATAATCTTCTTCGGCTATGGCGATGAGCGCCAATTGGGTAATACCTCTCAGGTCTTCCCCGCCACGGCGATAAATAGCTTTCTCTTGTGTGAAGGCCTTTTTGAATTCCTTCTGCTGAATGAACAACCAGCTAAGCAGTTCGTTATACTGTATTTTGGGATCTTTCTGCAGTCGTTTTAAGAGTGTCTTTCTAAGGATCTCATTCGCCTCGTTCAACGGGTCTTCGGTTACGTAGTAGCTGAAATTTCGTTCGGCCATCGCCTTGTAACTCGGATTAAATTCGAGTAGTGCAATGTACTTTTCGAACATCTGTTCCAGCTTTCCCTGTTCCCCGTAAATACGCGCCAGCTGCACATTGAAATTTCTACTTGGATTGAGCTGCATAGAACGTTCGTAGGTAGCGACGGCTAAATCCAGCAAACCGTAATTCTCGAAAGCCTTACCCACATTGTAGGCGTAGTTCGGCTTTGTCTCGATGAATTCAAGGGCCTGTTGATAATATACCTCCGCCTTCTCGGGTAGCTCCTGAAGTGAATAGTTGTATCCCAGATCGACGAATAACTCGGGAAAGATCCGATTGCTATTGATCTTATTCAACAGTAATTGTTCGGCTTCGCTAAACTGTTCTAACTGCTGATGGGTCTCAATTAGGAATAGAAAGTAGTCCAGTCTGCCCGGATTCTGGCGAACCAGCTTTTCGTAGAGCGAAAGTGCTTTTTCGTATTCTCCCTGGTCAAAATAGTTACGGGCCAGCAGCTCGCTTTGAGCATACCCAGCCATTCCGATAAATAACATAAGGAGAACAACAATTTTCCGCATGGGCTAAAGATAACGATTGATATCTTAAAATTGTATCAAAAACGGGACCAGAGGTTGTTAATTGTGGGGTTTAGTGGTGAGTATTGAGTATTGAGTAGTGAGTATTGAGTAGTGAGATTATGGGAGAGTGGAGAATTGTGAAAAGAAAAAAGAGAATAGAAAAGAGAGAATAGAGAAAACAACTATATTCCTCAAACCTCAAACCTCAAACCTCAAACCTCAAACCTCAAACCTCAAACCTCAAACCTCAA
>CAZTLE010000047.1:16481-22785 GCA_964614415.1 uncultured Aureitalea sp.
ACCTCTAATCAATCATCTCAAACCCACAATAAGGGACTAGCACATCAGGAACCTTTATTCCTTCCGGTGTTTGGTAATTCTCCAGGATTCCGGCCAATACCCGTGGCAAGGCAAGTGAGCTTCCGTTGAGGGTGTGAACCAATTTATTTTTCCCGTCGGCATCTTTAAAGCGCAGTTTGAGTCGGTTGGACTGAAAGGTCTCAAAGTTGGAAACGGATGAAATTTCCAGCCAACGGTCCTGAGCTGTTGAAAATACTTCGAAGTCGTATGTAAGCGCCGCTGCAAATCCAAGGTCTCCACCGCACAGTCGCAAAATTCGGTAAGGGAGTTTTAATTCCCGTAGGATCTCTTTGACATGGGCTACCATTCCTTCCAACGCATCATAAGACGTATCAGGACGTTCGATTCGCACAATCTCAACCTTGTCGAACTGATGCAGTCGGTTGAGGCCTCTAACACTAGCTCCCCAGGCACCTGCTTCTCTTCGGAAGCATGGTGTGTAGCCCGTACAGGTAATAGGTAGCTTCGTATGAGGCAGCAGCTCCCCGCGGAACAGGTTGGTCACAGGCACTTCAGCAGTAGGAATCAAATACAGGTTGTCTTCGGTAACATGATACATTTGCCCTTCCTTGTCAGGTAACTGACCGGTTCCCAGTCCGGAGGCTTCATTGACCAAATGGGGTACCTGATATTCCGTATATCCGGCTTCGGCATTCTTATCCAGGAAATAGGTGATCAACGCCCGTTGAAGTCGAGCTCCTTTTCCTTTGTAGACAGGAAATCCGGCTCCGGTAATCTTAGATCCCAGTTCAAAGTCAATGATGTCGTATTTCTTGATAAGATCCCAATGCGGCAATGCGCCTTCATGAAGGACAGGGACTTCGCCTTCCTGGAAGATCTCCTCATTATCATTCTCGTCCGATCCGGCCGGTACAGATTCATGTGGAATGTTCGGAATATTATACAGCAACTCCTGCAGCTTTTCATTGGCTGTGTTTAATTCATCCGAAAGCTGTTTGGAAGTCTCTTTTAGGGAGGTGGTTTTCGCCTTAACCTCATTCGCTTTTTCAACCTCTCCGTTTTTGAAGAGCATTCCTATTTCCTTAGACAGGTTATTGGACTGAGAGAGGACCTCATCCAATTTGGCCTGTGTAGCACGACGCTTTTCATCCGTGTTGAGCACGGCTTCAAAAATCTCTGAGGCGTCAAAACCCCGCTTGGCAAGGGCCTCGATATAGGCCTCCTTGTTTTCCCGTATGTTTGGTACCTGTACCATTTCCGAAGTAATTTTGAAGGGGCAAAGTTAGGGAAAATAGAAGTTAGTTTATAGTAGTGAGTAGTGAGATGTTAGTATTGAGAAGTGCGTATTTTGTATTGAGTTGGAAAACCGAAGTCTGAGTGTTCTCCGGAGCGTAGCGAAGGAGAATGTATCGAAGACTGATTGAGAGTAGTGAGAGGTTAGTATTGAGAAGTGCGTATTGAGTAGTGAGATGGAAAACCGAAGTCTGAGTGTTCTCCGGAGCGTAGCGAAGGAGAATGTATCGAAGACTGATTGAGAGTAGTGAGAGGTTAGTATTGAGAAGTGCGTATTGAGTAGTGAGATGGAAAACCGAAGTCTGAGTGTTCTCCGGAGTGTAACGAAGGAGAATGTATCGAAGACTGAACCATGATTCAGTACTTTTTATTCAGAGGCAACATGTAATTCAAAAATCGTCAATCGTCAATCGTCAATCATCAATCGTAATTCGACATTAGACATTCTTCATTCATCATTCTTTCCCGGCCGCCTTCTGATAATCCTCCGGAGAAGGCAGGATCCAATCATGATGTTTGAAGTGATGCCAGGTGACATTGGCCAGATCAACCTTTGGATCAAGGTATGGATTATATGGGCCGCCACTTACACTAATGGAGGCCTGTACGTTTACCGTAACGTCCGTTCCTTCTTCAGCATATTTGGACTTAATGTATTGCGCCATTTGCCATATCATATCAGGCCTTGTGGATAATGCGCGTTGTTGTTTTCTAGTAAGTGCTTCGTCCTGATTGAATAACACAGCCTGATCCGCGCCTTTCGGAGTTACCCAAAATTCAACTTCACCGCGCTTTAGCTCAACCAGCATACGCCAGCTTAAGCGCCGCCCTTCACCTGTCCATAACACATCATCTTTGAAAAACCAATGTCGTAAAGGCAATCCGATTTGAAACAGAAAATGGACGGAGAATGCTACCAACAGGACTTTGCTGAATCGGGGGACAGATAGGTTTCGCTCCAAAGCAGGAGGTTTTTTCCGGCGAAATCGTTTGTGCAGTAATTCAGGACTGAAAAACAAAAATGAAAATGTAATACTCAATAGGGGTAATGTTCCCACCTGAAACACTACAAGGTTAAACAAATGGAAGAAAATTGCCGCAATGAAGGCTATGAATCGCGTTCGCTTCCAAAGAAAGGCCGGAATAATGAAGGCATCAAAAATAATCCCTCCATACGTTATTAGGTAGTGCAGCCATCGTTGCTGCAGGAATTCTCCCATGATCCGGCGGCCGCTGCGATTTTCCATGTGCAGGGTAACTACCCGGGTATTGAGCCAGTCGGGATATAACTTGGAGATAGCCGCAAATGTAAAAACGATCCACAATTGCAAGATCAGAACCCACAAACACCAGGCGGGAACTCCATTCGATCTGATCGAGGAATTCTTCAAGGCATCTATTGAGAGTCTGCGATGTGCCGGTATGAAGGCAAGAATCCAACTAAGCAGGAAGATAAGATAGTAGTAATTGTTGTTGGCGCTTTTCTCCATGAGAAATACTCCGGTCCACAATACGGCAAAACCCAATATTCCAAAGCGGTACTTAAAGCCTAGCATTATCATAAGCCCGAAGACACCCATGATTGCATAATAATAGTTCATACCATCTCCCGGCAACGGTTGCAGGAATTCAAAACCGATGAAGGTAAAAGTGAATTCCGGATCGACCAGTACACGCTTAACCCATCCTATAGCCAGAGCACCGAAAGACTCGACAGCCATGAAAAACCCGAAAGATATTCGGAACAGAGCCAGTCCTAAATTGTCTACTTCTCTGAAAAGGAATGTATTCATGAAAAATCTCCTTAACGCTTATTCGGTAGGGCGTCTATAAGTATTTGCCCTGTGCATTGTCCCTAATCCCCTTCCGGCCATTTGTGGTAGTCTTCGGGGGAAGGCAGAATCCAGTCGTTGTGTTTAAAGTGATACCAGGGTACATTGGCAAGGTCAACTTCATGATCTATAAACGGAAAGTACGGCCCGCCGTTTACTTTCACCTGTGCATTGACATGAACCGCAGCATCAATACCCCGTTCGGCATAAACCTTCTTTATGTATTGTGCCATCTGCCAGATCATATCCGGTTGTGCGCGTATGGAGCGTTGTTGTTTAGGCGAAAGCACATCTCTGTGCTTGAAATGTTCTTTGCGACCTGTTTCTTTATCGGTCACCCAAAAGGCCAATTGGCCGGACTTGGATCGCAACATCATGCGCCAACTGCAGCGGTGCCCCTCTTCAGTCCATAATACATCGTCCTGGAAGAACCAGTGTCGTAAGGGGAGTCCTATTTGTACCAGGAAGTAGATAGTAAAAACCGTAATTCCAAGTGACTTTAATCGGGGGACAATCACTTTGTCTTCAATATAGGCTTCCCGTTTCGGAAGAAAACGTTTCCGCAAAATAGCCGGGCTAAAAAAGAACAAGGAAAAAGCAATGGACATATACGGGAAGATCCCTATTTGGAATACCACCGAATTGAAGAGATGGAAGAACAGGGAAACGATAAAAGCAATGAACCGGGTGCGTTTCCAGAGCAAGGCCGGCACGATGAGGCCGTCATACAAAATACCTACATAAGCAATCGTATAATGCACCCATTCCTGTTGCAGGAAGTCGCCTATAAGCCAGTACCTGCTTTTCGCTTGCATGAAAAGTTTTGGGGCAGTCGCATCCAGCCAATCGGGATAGAATTTGGCTGCCGAGGCGTACGTATAGACTATCCATACCTGAAGAATAAGTATCCACAGGCACCAGCGCGGCATTGATATGGACCTGAATGAGGGATTGAATTTTGCATCCAGGGAGAAGGATCGGTTCGCTGGGAGTAAGGCCATGACCCAGCAAAGCAGTACCATTAGATAATAGTGGTTGTTGTATGAACTCTTTTGCATCAGGTAGGCGCCGGTCCACAAAATGGCGTAGCCAACCATGGCAAAGCGATACTTCCAACCCAGCATAACCATGAGGCCGAATATTCCCATTAGTGCGAAGTAGGCGTACATGGGTTGCCCCTGGAACACCTGCAGAAAATCGAAACCAATGAAATTGAAGGTGAACTCCGGATCCACCAGCGTACGTTGGACCCAACCTGTTGCGATCGCACCAAATCCTTCTATGGCGATGAGTAATCCGAAAACAGCCCGAAACAAGACCAGGCCAATATTGTCCACCTGTTTAAATAACAGCCTATCCATGTCGCAGTATATAGTTTCTGGCAAACACCTCGTCATTGGCCACAGCCTTTTTCAGGACATCTACCGATTCAAAATGCTCCTCATCCCGTATCCGGGTCAGGAATTCGATCTTCAGGGGTTGGTCGTACAGGTCTTTGTCGAAATCAAGAAACCAGGTTTCAATGGTCTTTTGTGTACCTCCTACGGTGGGATTGGTTCCTATGCTCGTGAGTCCGTAAACCCGCTTTCCGGAGAAGGACGCCTGAACAATATACACCCCGTTCTTTGGAATAAGTTTGTATTCTTCTGAAATGTGAAGGTTCGCCGTTGGGAAGCCAAGCGGACGGCCCATCCCTTTTCCTTTTACCACAGTACCGTTGAGCATGAAAGAGTACCCCAGATAGTCGTTGGCTGTTTCAATATCTCCCTCGTGCAATGCATTTCTGATTTTGGTCGAACTTACTGCGACTTCGTCCAATTCCTGGGCACTGATCTCATCTACCTCAAAAGAATAGGTTTTCCCGTACTCCTTAAGGTCACCGATGTCTGCTGTTCGATTTCGTCCGAAGCGATGATCATATCCTATAATGATCTTTCGGGCGTGGAAGGAGTTCACCAGAACATCGCGCACATATTCCATGGCCGTGAGTCGGGAGAACTCATGAGTAAACGGATGGATAATGAGGTGATCCAATCCCGTTTCCGCAAGCATCTCCTTGCGCTCGTCAATCGTGTTGATAAGCTTGATCTCGACATCTTTTTGCAATACCATGCGTGGATGCGGGAAAAAAGTGAGCAAAACGGATTCCCTGTCTTCTTTTCTGGCCGTTTCCACCAAGCGATTAAGGATAGCTCTATGACCAATATGGACTCCGTCGAAGGTGCCAATGGTCACCACGCTTTCGCCGGTATGGTCATAAGATGTTACCGAGGGATATTCTTTCACTTTATTACTTTCCGTTATACGTATTCATGGTAATATTCACTCCTGCCAGGCCAAAGGATTCGATTACCTTTATCGCCATGTCCAGCCGTTCCGGGAGTGCCTCTTTCTCTTCTGCGTTCCATTCGCTCAACACAAAATCCACCTGTCTTCCCTTTGAGAAGTCGTTGCCGATTCCAAATCGAAACCGGCAGTATTTTCCCGTTTGCAATATATGCTGAATGTCTTTTAACCCGTTGTGTCCTCCGTCACTGCCTTTGGCTTTCACGCGAATCGTTCCGAAGGGAAGATTGAGATCATCCGTAATAACCAGCAGGTTTTCCGGCGGAATCTTTTCTTTTTCCAGCCAGTAGCGCACGGCCTTTCCGCTTAAGTTCATAAAGGTGCTGGGTTTCAGCAACAGGAAACTTCTTCCTTTTACTTTGTGGACTGTAACAGCTCCCAACTTGGCCGGTTCGAAGGTCAATTCGTTCTTTTGCGCCAAATGGTCCAGTACCTGGAAACCAATGTTGTGCCGGGTACCGTCGTATTTGGGGCCAATATTTCCCAATCCAACAATTAGAAATTTTTTCATAGGGTCGCCTTCAGCGGATAGCAAGCTTTTTTTAGGGGAGGATACACCAAAGAGTTTTTTGAAAAGGTTGAACATGCGGTGGCATAAACTTGAGTAAAATTAAAAAAAAACATCCGCCTGAAAGCGGATGTTCTGTAATATCGGAAAAGAAAAATTCTTATTCTTCGGCAGGAGCCTCTGCGGCAGCTTCCGCTGGGGCTGCTTCTCCACCTTCTGCACCTTCTCCTTCTGCACCTTCTTCCTCTTCTTCTTCCTCGTCTTCGATAGCCACACGAGAAGTACGTACCTGACAGATAACAGT
>CAZTLE010000048.1:0-22764 GCA_964614415.1 uncultured Aureitalea sp.
GGATTTAGTATAAGATAGTGATCGAGTTTCGCATCCAACTGATTGGATTTAATGCGACGGTTTTGACCCAGATTATATGTGGTAAGCGAGGTATCAAGCCCCAGCGCCTCCGCCGTACTGTCGAAGGCATCATCTCCGGCAGGATCATTCACCAATACCGCATTGTAAAACGGATCTTCGTTTCGCAGCAAGTGTTGCGCTTCAAATGCAAAAATGTTGTTTTCGTTCAGGGTAAAATAGTAGTTCAAATTCTGGTTGATGCTGTAAGGCGTAACTTCATCCAACTGGTTGGTATTTCCTATGACGGAAGAAAACAGGTTTTGAGTTTGGGAATCGTCAGAAAAACGGCCCAGGATGTCGTAGTCCATCTGATTGTTCACATTGGGTTGGTAGGAAACGCTGAGCTTAACCAATCCCTGATCTGACCGTTCCCGGCTGTTTTGTTCCGTAGCCTCGTCAGGAATTCCCAACTCGGGATCCGTATACTGCACAAAACTTGTTTCCCTGGAAAGGATGCGACTGCTGTTGTAAATAAGGAATCCGCTCAAATCCAGATTCGGATTCGGAGAATAGCTAAAGTTTCCGGTGGCCAGTTTATTTTCGATCTCCAACGCATTCCCCTGACTCGTCAAAAAATTAAGGCTGTTATCTCCCAGATTAATGTCCGTTCCGCTGCTTCTGCCGGGTGCTCTAAAGCCACCGCCAAATCCCCTGATATCCCGTCTTGTAAGTGCTACCTCTCCAATGTTATTGAGATCGCCAATGAAATTAATACTGTATTTCGGGCTGTAATAGAAGAGCTTGGGTTGTACCAGATACAGCTCATTGTCGGGCGCTGCTCCTCCACCGGCGGTAATATTCCCAAACCAGAAGTTCTCTTTTCCTTCTTTCAACTTGATGTTAAGAGCCACATTGTCCTGATTGTTGCGAACACCACTTAGCTGACCCACTTCAGAGTAGTTTCTAAGTACCTGAACTTTTGAAACGGCATTTGACGGGATGTTCTCGGTTGCCAATTTGGTGTCCCCGTCAAAAAAGTCCTTTCCGTTAACCATAAGTTTATTCACTACCTGGCCTTCCACTTCTACCTGACCATCTTCATTGATCTCCACACCCGGTAGATTCTCAAGTACATCACCAAGCTTCCTTTCGGTACCTGTATTGAAGGAATCTGCATTGTAAACAATGGTATCCCCACGCACCACAACGGGCATTTCATAAACAAGTTCTACTGCGTCCAGCGTATTGTCGGCACGTAAGGTATAATCGCGTGTAATGTTACTTTCCTGGGTAGTGAGTTGTTCCTCAAACGTCGCAAGTCCCACATAGCTTACCTGTAGATTGTAGGTGCTGTTTGTATTCAAATCCAACGAATACTGCCCCTGATCATTGGTCACCGAATAGGACTCCAATGTATTCGTTTCGGCATTGAAGGCCACAACATTGGCAAGTTCCAGGGCTGTATTTAGGCTGTCCTTTACCACACCCTCCAGTTTTATTTGGGCGTTGGAGACAGCTGCCACAAAAAGAAGCAGCATGCAATATGTAAGTCTCATGATCTTGTCCTGGTTGAGGAGTTAAGGTTGTTTTCGGGTTGTAGACTATCCGCTTCGTCGTCTTCCCCGGTTGTCCCGCATCTCGCGCATTTTTCTTCGGATGGTTTGTTGATAGTCGCTTTTGGTAATCTCCTGTCCTTTTTCCGGAGCCTCGATCTTGATCTCCTTTTCAGGATTCAGAACCACCTTGGAACACAACATAGTAGTATTGTCGGCGCTCACTTCCAGGATCAATCCCGGGAGTCCCCAGTATTCTCCAGGTCCGTGACTCACCGGTATTTGAAGTGTGTACCAGGCTTCAACCTCTGTCATCGCTACCTCTGCTTCTCCATCCTCACTATCGGCATTGCGGAGATCACCCCACGAAAAGCTGTACCAGGACAACTCCGCCGTAGGTACGGAAGCGGTTGCCTTGAAACAGGTATACTGACCTATTTGTTTGGATTCGGATCCCATTTTCCAGTCAATGGGTTGAAGCTTGTCTCTTACCAGAAATTTCTTTCCGTAGAACTCCTGACTTTGAACGAGCAAATCTTCCTTTACGTTCTTATATTGATCCCCACGAGAAAAATTGCTCCCCCAGGAGTCGGTCGCACCGGAAATAGCATCCACCTGATCTTCTTCGATGAATGTGGATTCCACCTTATTAAAATTGAGTACGAAGGTTTTCTCAAGGCGGTTTTTAAGTCGGGCCTGTATCTGTTTTTTCTGGGCTTCACTCATTCGAGCTCCCCAACTGCCCAACTCCAATGTGGACTTGGCAAAATAATAGGCCTGCCCCTGGAATTCCTGAGGTTTCGGGTTAAACGAAACAAGTACAAATAGGGCGAGAAGGCTTACTGGTACGGCTAATGATCTCATGATTAGTAGTTTATTTTGTTCAACAAATATATTTAAAAGCTAAACAAAATAGATGGTCTTTGTAAAACATTAACATTCATTGACAGAAACGTTCGGTTCTTTCCCTTTGTGTCTTCCCTATGATATTGGACAAAATCAGGCAGCCATGGTCGACCTTGAAATATCGTCATAGTGTAACATTATGAGCCCGTCCGCAGTCTTTACTAAAACCTCTTGACGGCCATTCCACTTATGAAACCACCCATCAACTTTTTCCTTCTCTTTTCGATGATCACTATTTTCTGTTTTGGGCAAACCAAAAACAGTTGGGACGAAGAAAAACTGAAGGCCGTTATAGATCACACCAAGGAGATTGGCACATATGCACTGGTAATCCAGGCTGACGGAGAAATAATAGCCTCATTTGGAAACATAGACAAAGTTACCCGCGTTCACTCCGTTAGGAAACCCATTATTAGCGCGCTCCTATTCCAAAACCTGGATAAAATTGATCTGAACGCCACGCTTAAGGACCTGGACATTCAGGATACCCCACAACCGCTTACCCCCTTACAGTTAAAAGCCCGGGTGATCCATTTATTAAAGAGTACCTCGGGAATAAATCACCCTACAGGATCTCAGGTAGGTTCCATGCAAGCAGACAGAGATTTGCTCCTTGGATCCGAACCCAACATTCCGGGGACGAAATGGGCTTATAACAATTGGGATTATAACGTGCTCACTACCATACTCGAACAAGAAACCGGTAAGAGTACTTCAGAACTGTTTGAAACCGGGATAGCAGCGCCCATTGGAATTGAAAACTTCGAGGTAATCTATCGCAGAGATTCAACTCTGTCGCAACATGCCAAAGCGGGATTTAGACTTTCTACCAGGGATATGGCGAAGTTTGGACAGCTATTCCTGAATAAGGGTACATGGAACGGAAAACAGCTCATTCCGGAAGAATGGATCAAGAAGATCACGACGGATTATACCAGGACTAAAAATCAGAACAATGAACGGTACGGACATGGATACCTGTGGTGGCTTCAGGACGAAAGCTATGCGGAAGGATTGCTTCCCAAAGGAAGCTATGTCGCCACCGGAGCCTGGGGCCAAAGAATTCTGGTAATTCCCGAATGGAATACCGTAGTCGCTCACAAGACCATGACAGAAATACCTTCCAGGCAAAGAAAGAGAGTAACCCGAAGCGAGTTCGAACGGCTCGTCATTCTACTGGCAAAAGCCAGAATCTAGTGTCCCGAATTATTCCGAATTTTGACAGTATTTTCTGCACCCCTGTCTAAGAATTGAATAAAATCTTCCTGGTCCAAATTAAAAAAGGACAGACCATAAGCCCATCCCATATATTCTAATACCCCTCCCTAATTAGTGGTTTAGTGCCCTTTTGAACCCAAAGATGTGCGGAGCAAAAGTAGCATCCAATCCCATTCCTATGGCGGCTTGTTTCATTTCTTCGGGAACATTTCCGCAAAACAGGAAAGGCCCGGGAACAGCGATTTCAAGTAAGGAAGGAAAATGTCCTGCGGCCGTGGTGCCCAGATGGAATCCGAGGGCCCCCGCATCAGCAAATAAATCCATAACTATAAGAGTAGCAGTGGTTTCATCAAAATAACACTGTACGTTCAATGCGCCTGGCTCTTTCTCTTTCATCATCTGCTCTACATCGGCATAAATGGCCTTAAGTTCTTCCGATTTACCTTCTTTTGCTGTCCATTTGTAAACAACCATAATTTCTTGAGTATCCATAATTTTTTGTTTTTGAAATATTGACAGTACAAGTTTATGACATAATCATATATCTTAAAGGTGTCTTTTTTGACGATATAAGGGGTTGATTTCGACACAACAATCTATTACCTTTGCTGGCAAACCACATAGTTATGAAGCATATTAGCGTCATCGTGCCCACCGGTAGTAGTATAGTAGATACCATCATCGCTCCGTATAATTTACTGAAGATGGCCAATGCTCATTACAGGCGATTGAACGGACTCACAACCGATCCGTTCAAAATTGACCTGGTTGGCCTCTCCAAAGAGCCTGTGCTCTATCAGGGACTGTTTAGCGTGCAACCCACGGCTACTATTAAGGAGGTATCGAAAACCGATTTGATCGTTGTCTCTCCTATAAGTGGCGACCTGAAGCATGAGATTCAGAACAATCAAGAGTTCGTGGCCTGGATCAGGGAGCAGCGGATTAAAAACGGTTCCGAAATTGCCAGCTTATGCAAAGGGGCCTTTTTATTGGCTGAAACCGGTTTGCTGAACGGAAAGTCCTGTGCCACACATTGGACGGCACACGATCTGTTTAGACAGCTATACCCGGAGGTCAATCTGATTCCCGAAAAGATCATTTGTGAGGACAACGGTATATACTCCAGTGGCGGGGCCTACTCTATCCTGAATTTTACCTTATACCTAATTGAGCGATATTTTGGAAGAGAGACCGCTATCTGGTGTTCCAAAGTCTCGGAGGTTGAATTTGACAGATTGAGTCAAAGTGAATTTATCATCTTCAGCGGACAGAAGGATCATTCGGATGAACCCATAAAGAAAGCCCAGCTTTATATAGAGAACAACTACACAAATAAGTTGAACATAGACGAGATCGCGAAAATGGTGCATTTGAATGGGCGTAGTTTCCTGAGACGTTTTAAGAAAGCTACAGCCAATACCCCGTTGGAATACATCCAGCGGGTGAAGGTAGAGGCAGCCAAGAAGAAACTCGAGTCTACAACCCAAACAATACTGGAGATAATGTACGGTATTGGATACAATGATGAGAAAGCATTCAGAAATGTATTCAGAAGACATACCGGTATATCCCCAAAGGAATATCAAAGAAAGTACAATCGCGAAATGGCACTGGCCTAAATTGCCGCTACAGCAAGTGCAGATCACATCATGTATGTCTCATAGGATTCCATGGAAGAGTCATGAACTTGTTACCTTGAAGTTCGAAGGATTTACAAAAACTTAAATAAATCGTAAAGTACTAATGCCGAATATTATTGTACATTGAATTGCGAAACTCATTCAAAATGCCTTTTTACTCAAACGACGCTATGATAAACTCACTCCCGCTTTTTCCTTCAACTTTCTGTTTCTAGGTTTAAGGTGAACTAAAACACATTTTATTATGAAAACTCAAAGTACATCAACGAAACAGAAAGTATTGCGAACCCTAAGCTTTATGGCCCTACTCCTGGCATTCGGACTTTTTTCAAACCCACTTCAGGCGCAGGATAGTGAGCAAACCATTTCGGGCCTTGTGATGAGTACCGACGGCCCCGTATTCGGAGCTACGATCGTTTTGAAAGGAACCAATATTGGAGTTGTTTCGAACGAAAAAGGGGAATTCACATTCCCACAGGCACTGAAAACCAACGATATCCTCGTGGTGAGCTATCTTGGCCTGGAAACCGATGAAGTCCAAATTACCGGCGACACTTCATTCATCAAACCTTTCCTGGCGGATATTCCGGTCATCATCCGGACGTCGCTTCGGACCAAAACCGTCTCGACATCAGCGGGTAGCAATAAGTAAACACGGAGGTTAGATGCGAATTTTCTACCTTTTAATACTTCTCACCTTTATACTGCCTTTGCACGCGCAACGGAGCGATTTCAAGGAAATCGACTTTTCCAGAGCCGATTATATTGCGGAGCGACATAAAGGTGAGAATCTCTATAATTTGCCAGTACTGGCTCATAATCTAACCACTGCCCTGTCTACCGACGTGGAGCGCTTCCGGGCTATTTACTACTGGGTGTGCCATAACATTGAAGGCGATTACAACTTAATGCGCACTTTCCAGCGCGCTCATAGAAGGGAAGATATTACTCCCGATAGCCTTGAACGATGGCGGCATCAATTTCGAAAAGACGTATTTGCAAAACTCCGAACCGAAAAAAGGACCTTGTGCACCGGTTATGCCTACCTGATCAAAGAGCTAGCCGAGCTGGCGGGCCTGGAATGTGTTATCATAGACGGACATGACATTACCGCCACCTCAAAGAAATACCCTCCGAGCCATGCGTGGAATGCCGTCAAATTAAATGGAAAATGGTACCTGTGTGACGCTACCTGGTCCACCGGGTACACCAATATGGCCAACTATCTTTTTGAATTCGAATTTGATGACTCCTTCTTCCTTATGGATCCCTCCGAATTTGCCAAAGGCCATGCCCCACTTGATTCGGAATGGTTGCTTCTGGACCAGAACTAGTCTTGAATTGTCATTTCGGGAAGCTTCTCTCTCATCTTTGATAATCAGGTATCTTCAAACTGGAAAATCGTATTTGAAAGATTATTCATTAAAGTGATACCTTTATTCGGATATTGACCCAATCGTTAGAATGAGCGTTCACCGATTCGACTTCAGAAAGGCCAATCGATTTTTACCCCACATAGCATTGGTGGCTATTGGCATAGGTACAGCAAACTACGTCATGTACGGTGATCTCAATTGGGTTCAGTGGAGCCTTCTGTCGTTATCGACCAGCCTCATTATCGGATATTCGCTTGTTGCCATCGGTATGAATCGATCCTGGTTCGAATTGCGCTTCAAGCCCTGGTGGAAATGCTACATCACCATCATCATTCTATTTGTCCTCGCCGGTGTGCTTGCCACGGAAATTGAACAGATCATTCGATTGTCGGTATTCAAAAGTGAACCATACTTCCCATTTACGGCCGGCAAAATGTATGTATTCAACGGACTTATATCCCTGATTCTGGGTTTTAGTTTCTATCAGGTCGACTATAGCAAACGGATCTCAAATCCTGAAATGACTCAATCCGACCCCGATACCGCTGAACAACCTCGGGATGTAATTACGAATGTCCCCGTAAAACAGGGAGAAAGCATATTGCTGATTCCCGTGCAGGACATCGCGTATATCGAGGCATATGACAATTATTCTTTCGTTCACGATATTAGCGGTAATAAGAGGCTTTGCGATTACGCTCTTGGCTTTCTGGAAAAACGATTGAACTCTGAATTTTCAAGAGTCCACAGAAGTTATATCGTAAATGAACGACACATTAATCAGATCAAGTCTCATATCAACGGCCGGTATGTTGTTCTGTTCGACAACCCGAAGCTCGCTCCTATCACCACAAGCAAAAGTTATTCGAAAACCATTCGAAGACTCATCAAGATCGAGTAGACAGTGTGAATTCTATGATTCCGGTCATCACTTGTTACATTTAACGGGAATCACTCACACCAATATCCGTATCATTCGCGTGTCATTTCGACCTCTCGCCATTTTTCCCTTTTATAGTGCCTTTTATTTCAACTACTTGCACCGAAATAATTCACTTAAAAATGGAAATCTTTCACAAGGCAAATATTCTAATTCACGTTATCACCGGATCAGTCGCGCTACTGCTGGGAGTCATAGCCCTACTGAGTACAAAAGGAGGCAAGGTACACAATCGCAGCGGCCGTTACTTCCTGTGGTTCATTACAATAGTTATTCTAACAGGACTCATAGGTGTCTTTGTCTTCAGAATAAATACATTTCTACTGGTAATCACGGCACTTAGCGGTTATGTGGCCTTCTCGGGATACCGGGTGTTGGTCTTCAAGTCCAACAAGCCTAAAAAACTCGACACTGCGGTGGCTATATCTTGCCTGTTAATACTTGCCTATTTCCTGTATTATTTCAAATCCATAGGCATGATCTGGTCCCCGATCATTATCTATAGCACCGTAGGAGCCCTGCTATTGGTTGTGGCCTATGATCTGCTCAGATTCTTAATTCCGGCTACAAAATACCGACGAAAACGTATCTGGCTGTACGAACATATCTACAAGATGACCAGTGCTTTTGCAGCCCTTCTATCGGCCTTTACCGGTACTGTTCTGGATCAATATCAACCTCACAGTCAGTACCTGCCTTCGGCGTTGGGCCTACTCATAGTTATTGGATTCATGATCTATGTAGGCAAATATGGACTAAAGAAATTTCCGAAGAGATGAGCAATTAGCCTGTAGTCTTCAGGAATAGCGTTGAAATAAGTAACTTTATGCAAACGAGAAATGCAACACGAAGGAGGATGTGCGACTAGCATAGTTGAACCTTCCTCTTAAATCGCTAATAACCAATAAAAATTGGGTATTTCCTCAAGACTGGACCAAATTCACGATAAGATCAGGCAAAACAGATGGCATTGGCTCTTTGCCATCTTCTGCCGTATTGTACTGGCGCTGGGTTTCATTCCCGCAGGAATCGTCAAAATCGCAGATGAACGATTTGCCAGTGGCCTGGACATCAATCATCCCATGGGGCAATACCTGGAAGCCCTGCACCATACAGGATATTATTACACGACAATAGGAATTGCCCAGGTAGTGGCGGCCATCCTGTTACTTATACCCAGAACTGTTTTACTCGGAGCCTTTTTGTACCTACCCATAATTGTGAATATTTGGATCCTTTCGTACGCCCTGCGGTTTGATGGTTCTCATGTGACTTCTCCCCTTATGGTGTTGGCAACTCTCTACATACTCTTCTGGCATTACGACCGACTCAAATTCATACTTCCATTCAAGAAGTCGGCACCTCCCAAACTATTGGAAAAACCAACGACTTACAGCAATAGGTTTCCCTTTCTGTTTGCAGGTGGTGTGATCGCCACTGTGGCCACTGTTATCCTTTTCTCCTTGTTCGGTCATGAGGTAATGCCGCGAAACTCAATATCCGATTGTAAACGACAATTTACAGGTAGCAATAACGAAGCAGCCGGACTACAATTTTGTGAATGTATTCATACCCATGGCGGTCATCTAAACGATTGTCTGGAGGAATATGAAAAGGCCAAAAACTAACTATATGTGCTAATGATGAGAACATTGATCGCCGCCATTTTTACCACCATTATTTTCATTGCTGAACTAAATGGACAGGAAGCCCCGCTTAAAGTTGGGGTAATAGGACTCACGCACACGCACGTGCACTGGATCTTTGGCAGTGAACCCCGAGGAGATATTAAGATCGTTGGGATTGTTGAGCCCAATAAAGAACTCGCAAAGCGTTATGCCGATCAGTATAAATTCCCAATGGATATGGTATACGATTCCATGGAAGAACTTATTTCTGAAACCGGACCCGAGGCCGTTACGGCTTTTGGAACCATATACGACCACCTGGAAGTTGTTCAGATCGCTGCCCCCAAAGGAATTCATGTCATGGTTGAAAAACCGCTGGCAGTAAGCATGAAACATGCGAAAAAAATGCAGGCCCTGGCCAAGAAGCATAACATACACTTGCTTACCAATTTTGAAACAACCTGGTACCCTACCAATCACAAAGCCTACGATCTCGCGAAGAAAGAGAAGGTGATCGGAGATATCCGTAAGATCATTGTTAACGACGGCCACAAAGGCCCTAAGAAAATCGGTGTAAACGAGGAGTTCCTGGAATGGTTGACCGATCCCATACAGAACGGTGGTGGAGCGATCACCGACTTTGGCTGCTATGGAGCCAATTTGCTCACCTGGTTCATGGATGGTAAACGGCCTAACAGTGTTACGGCCATCACCCAACAACTCCAACCTGAGAATAATCCGAAGGTGGACGACGAATCGATAATCCTGCTTCAATATGACAATGCCGTCGCCGTAATTCAGGGTTCCTGGAACTGGCCTATCGGAAGGAAAGACATGGAGATCCATGGCTTGAAGGGAACTATATTTTCAGATAACCGGCATGAGCTTCGCGTTCGTATTTCGGAAGGGTATGACGGATATGAAGAAGAAACTATGAAGCTGGAAGAAAGATCTGCTCCCTATGACGACCCTTTTGCACTGTTGGCAACCGTAGTTCGGGGAGATGTGCAACTGGGCCGATATGACCTTAACAGCCTTGAAAACAATATGATCGTAGTAGAAATCCTGGACGCCGCAAGAAAGAGTGCCCGACAGAACAAAACTGTTCACCTAAAGAAATAGGCCGTCGTATGTGTCTATAGCTAAAGGGCATGTGGCGCCCGCAAAGAACAATATTTGTACATTGCCCATAAATAATATTACGCGAAACAACTTCAATCGAATGAAAAAAACACTACTCATAGCCCTTACTTTCCTTTTAACTCCTGCATGTCTGATAGCGCAGGACCCACATCGCTTTGATGCGGACATCGCGAAGTTCTCAAAGCTATCTGTCCCCTCGAATGGTGAACTGGCTGTCTTTACGGGCAGTTCGAGTATTCGATTCTGGGATTACTTAAAGGAAGATTGTGATGGGATGCAGGTTGTCAACACGGGGTTTGGAGGTTCACACATGTCCGATCTGCTGTATTTCCTGGATCAGACGGTGCTTAGATTCAAACCGGGTAAGGTTTATATCTATGAAGGCGACAATGATATTGCGGATGAAAAAAATCCAGAGGCTGTTCTTGCGACAACCAAACAAGTTGTTGAGAGAATTCTGGCATCAAACCCGGAGATCACCATACATTTTATAAGTGCTAAACCCAGTCCGTCGCGCTGGAAATACAGGAATCAGTATGTTGCATTCAATTCACTACTGAAAAACTATTGCGATACCCATCCTCAACTCTCATACATCGATGTTTGGAAACCCATGTTGGACGACACAGGCCGTCCCGACCCACAAATATTTGTTTCAGATAGTCTCCATATGAACCGGAAGGGTTATTTGCTTTGGAAGGAAATAGTTTGCCAGAGCATGGAATAAGTTTTAAGATATTAAGTATCTTTTACGAGTATCAAGAGTTTGTATTATGAAAGCTATAAGCAAAACACCCCTCATCATAGTTTCTATCACGGCCATTGTCCTGTTGATTCCGTTAATCTCCATGCAATTTTCAAGCAATGTAAACTGGAACATAGTTGATTTTACCGTTGCCGGAGCTTTACTGCTCGGAGCCGGGTTCTCGATCAATTTCCTTTACAAACGTCTGAAAAACAAGAAGTATGCTCCTCTGGTTATCGCTGCCATCATAATTCTACTACTTCTAATATGGGCTGAAATGGCCGTAGGTCTTTTCGGAAGCCCATTCGCTGGAAACTAAATAATCTACTTAATGACAACATTCCGATTACTTCTGCTCCTTAGTATATTTCTTTTGGGCAATACCGCTACAGCCCAAAACTTCTACCCGGAAAAGTTCGAGGGTTGTGACACCCAACAATTCGCACTGGAAAGCGATTCGGTCTATGCCAAAAAAGACAAAGAACAACTGATCCAACTCCTTACCGGGAGTATGGACGAAAAGGCACTGTCGAAGACGTTCGGAGTGCTTCGCGTTCAGATCATTGCTTACGAAGACGGAAGCTCCTGTCTCATCAGCTACGAGAACAACACCACCCTGGACGAAGAGACGCTTAACATGGCTAAGATCAAAGAAACCATAGACAGTGAATTGGTCTGGGACGAAGTTTTGAAGGCCTGTTCTCCTCTCATGGAACTTAAATTCCGAAGAAAGAAGATCTCGCTAAAGCGAATCGGCTTTAACGGTAAAAAAGGCATGCACGAGCTGCGAGACTGAATAATCCATACCCATCTTTCAGCTGCTGTGTCTACTCAACTAATGAAAGGTACGGATCAGGATTTTATTACGATCCAGACTGAATATCCACAAATTCGATACCTTTATTGGGAGGATAACTAACCAAAACCAACAACTATGAATCCAATTGTACGCAATGTGCTGGCGGTCATCGGAGGATGGCTGGGCGGAAGTGTAATCAATATGGGGCTGGTGCGTATAGGCCACTCGGTATTCCCCATTGAGGGAGTTGATACCAGCGATGTTGCGGCCCTGGCCGAAGTCATGCCCACACTGGACCCCAAGTATTTCATCTTTCCCTTACTTGCTCATGCCCTGGGAACTTTAGTGGGAGCCTTTATTGCTGCACTCATAGCAGTAAAACACAAAATGAAATTGGCCCTGGTGGTAGGACTACTGTTCCTTATCGGGGGAATTCTGGTCAGCTTTATGATCCCTGCTCCTACCTGGTTTGTGGTAACGGACCTTGTACTGGCATATATCCCAATGGCGTGGATAGGTGGTAAGCTGGCCGCGCGCAGGTCAAGAGTTTGATACACCGCAGTTCACTCTGTAAAAAATTAGCATTCATATGAATAAGGAGGAGTTCTTACGGCACCTTACTTCGGAAGTTATTGAAGCAGGAAACATGGAAGCGATTTCCACCGGTTTCTCCGAAACCTATACGGCACATGCCGGAGACAAGACTTATGAAGGGCATCAGTTCATTGAAGACTGGACCAGGCAGGTTCACGCTGCCATCCATGATATCAAGGTCCTTAGCCTTGATATACTATCCCAGCAAGGTGATAAAGTAACCTGGCAGCGACGGATGCGTGGCACCCACATGGCTGGCCTTAGAGGTATTCCCGCCTCCGAACGAAAGGTCACCTGGCAGGAAATGGTGGTAAGCCGCTTCGAAAACGATAAGATCGCCGAAGAGTGGATAGTTTCCGAATTAGCAGGAGAATTACTTCTGAAACAACCTAAAAAATAATACCATGGCAAAGAAATCCCTGGCCAATACTGAAACAAATAAAAGTGTGCCCGACTTCATCGATGCTGTCTCCAATAAAACCCGACAGGCCGATAGCCGTGTACTGCTCGAAGTACTCAAGGAACTTACGGGAAAAGAACCCAAAATATGGGGTGTGAGTATTATTGGCTTCGGAAAATACAGTTACCAACGAAAGAACGGTGATGAGTACGAATGGTTCAACGTGGGATTCTCCCCCGGCAAAGCACACATGTCTGTATACCTCATGTACGATGTGAATAGCGAACCCGAACTCCTCCAAAAGCTGGGACCACACAAAACCGGAAAAGGCTGTCTGTACATCAAAAAACTGGAGGATATAGACCTTGACGTGCTAAAACAGTTGTTGGCAAAAAGCGATCGTTGGGAATAGAGAATTAGGTTTTCACTCGTAGCAGGTTAGAATTGATTGGATTTGGAAAATCTCGTCATGACTCATCCAAAGTCCTTATTGATGTGTATATAATATAGACACAAACCAATCTAGTCATGAAATCAATTACCCTATTGGCTGTCGTTGCACTGTTAGCATGTAGTTGCGCGGATGAACAAAAGAGCCTTCCTCAGTATTTTGACACATCTGTGGCCTCACCTACGGTGTTTGCGCCCGGTATCATATCAACCGAAAACAATGAATTCGATATGTGTTTTACCCCCGATGGTAAGACCATTTATTTCACCCGACGCAAAAACGGGGAAAAACAGCGCATCTATCGCACTGATCTCGTAAACGGAAGCTGGACAACACCAAAACTGGCTCCATTCTCAACCGATAGAGATGAAACTCCGTTCATCACTCCGGATGGACAAACCTTCTATTTTGGGTCACAAAGGCAGATACCCGGGAAACCAAACCTGGGTGGTTTTGATATGAATGTTTGGAAGATGACCAAAGAAGGCGATGGCTGGAGCGATCCGGTTCCCCTGCCTGAGCCTATCAACTATGTGCAGGTCGAGGGCGAACACTGGCCTTCCTCAAATAACAACTATCTCTTTACCCTTGACGGAAAAACGCACTATTTCACAACACAAGTTCGCGGTACTGAAGGCATTGATGTCTTCACCACCCAACTGGAAAATGGGATCTTTAACGATCCTGAAAAGATCGAAGGGCTTTTCACAAATGATAGTCTTTGGAAATACTCGGCTTCAGTTTCACCCGATGGCCGTTTCCTTGTTTTCAACGTGTATGACGGTCCAAAAGGACTGGGCGGAGACGATATATATGTCTCGCAAAAGACCAATGACGGTTGGTCTCCGGCCCGAAATTTGGGAAGCCCGGTAAATACGGAAGGTGAAGAAGGCAGCGCCCGTTTTTCACTGGATGGCCGTTATTTCTTCTATACACACGCCGACAACCTTGGTAACGAGGAGTACAGTCCATGGAGTATTTATTGCATCGAAACCAAATACCTCAATCTCGAATCCTTGTTCGAATGACGGCAAACCAGAAGTCATAGCTCCGCTTTGGGTGTAGTAAGTTCGCACAACATTGCCAATAAAAAAGACATTACCCCGGAAAAAGCCCCACATTCATAAGGAAAAGAACTGTAAATGCACTCCCGGTAGCACATCCTTTGACATTTTTTATACTTTAGCCACCGATCCCCACAACCTGTACTAACATATTCAGGATTACGGGAGGACGAATCCTCCTTGCTAATCGCACCTATTTCAATCCATAAAGTTTCGCCCCAAACGCAACTTTATTCGCATCGTGGCGGGTATATCCCTCCTATGAGTACGAATTAAGTGTAACCTGTAAATATGTTAATTATGGATTTATCAAATCAAACCCTATCTGAAAACACCTACTTCCCTGACGATTCCGAGCTCTGGCCGGAACCCGAACACTTCATGGAATGGCTCAATGAGAAAACCGAGCATTTTCTGCTAACAAAAGAGAAAGAACGGGAACTCATGGAATTGCATCCCGAACTCGAAGAAATGGGAATGGAAATGCGGATGGAGTCCATCCGTGATATTTACGAATTCAGACCTGATTTCTATGATGAGCTCGTTGTCAATGTTCCGGATATCAACGTGTATGTTAAGAACTTCAATGGAATAAGCAGGGTCACCATGGGAACCGGAATGCCCTTCAGAGGTGCGTTGCATCCAAAGGGAAATGCGGCAAGCTGCTGGAATTCAGGCGTAAAAGGACAAGATCTCGTGGATGCCTCCAAAGGGCGTATTGACAGCCGGGCGTGCGCCGATGCAACGAACACCGGAAACGTGACACAATTGGATTATTCCGGGGGTATTCTGTACTGGCAAATGAAAGGGGGCACAAAGAAGCAATGGATGGCCTGGCTGTTCTCGCACCTCATGAACCTGCAATACGCCTATGAGTTTGACCCCAACGCATCCCGGGCCCAGGCCGACTTTGACATTGCTATAAGCGGAACTGTTCTGGAGTCTGAACCCGACGGTAGTAATCCGAAAGCCGTTACCACTGAAGACAAGCTACTGGTGTTCAAACAACGTTTCGATACGGCCAAACACTCTCCGGCGAAAGGCGGCAAGACACAAAATTTCAGCAACCGGATAAAATCGTTTGAATTTGAAATGAAGCCTCAAAAGTTGTACACCGCTGTTATCAAGTTGCACAACTATGTTACCTGCTGGCACGCAAAGGCAGCCGCTCGCGCGGGATACCAACACCTTCCGTTCTCATAAATATCTGTTTTTCAGGAAGCCCCGGATTGGGGCTTCTTTCTTCTTTCCATGGCAAATAATAGCTACCTTTAGAAGCCTGAAAACAGATTGAACACAGCACCCATGTCCATCTACCAAAAACTTGCGAAAGTAGGCACCCGCTATTTCGGAGCTCACAGGGTGTTCAAATACGGGTTCAATATGTCACCCATGTATCGCAGAAGCACGGCGCGCGTGACCTATGCATCCAAAGACCTTTCTCACATAACCATAAAACTGCCCATTAGCTATAAGAACAGGAACTACGTAAACTCAATATTTGGAGGCAGCATGTTTTCCGCTGTGGATCCTATTCCCATGGTTCAATTGATCAACCTCCTGGGAGATGACTATGTGGTTTGGGACAAAGCCGCCGGAATACGATTTAAACGCCCGGCAAAGGAAGATCTTTTCGCCGATTTTATTATCGATCCGGAAGAACTAAAGGGCATCAAAGAACGCATTTCAGTTGAAAAGGAGATTGAGATCACGAAGGCGACTCAGCTGTTCAATAAAGATCGGACAAAGGTATTTTGCGAAGTGGACAAGACAATCTACATTGCCGACAAGGCATACTATAAAGAAAAAAGAAAACGAAAGTAACACCCATGGATCTGGAAGAAAACAAGAAGAACGCAATAGCATTTTATCGTACTGCCTATCTGGGTAATCCCAAACTGGCCGTTGAGCTTTATGTAGGAGACAAGTACATTCAACACAATCCCGATGTAGCTGATGGCCCTGAAGGATTCATCGAGTATTTCGAACGCATGCAAGAAGAATATCCTGAAAAATCCATAGAATTCGTTCGATGCATAGCCCAGGGAGACCTGGTCGCACTTCACACACATCAAACCTGGCCCGGGAACGATCAATACGTAACCATGGATTTCCTGCGTTTCGATAAGAACGGAAAGATCGTGGAGCACTGGGATGCCATCCAACAAGTACCAAAAACTTCGGCCAATCCCAATACCATGTATTAACCGCGGTATCGATCAAGGCGACTATTTTCGGAAGTCATAATCAAATTGCTGTGACTTCCCGTCGGAAATGCTATTTTTGGCATTCAAGCTAACCTATGCTTTTCAACTCGCTGGATTTTGCAGTTTTCCTGCCGGTCGTATTCCTACTGTACTGGTTTGTTACCCACAAGTCCCTGAAACTGCAGAACCTGCTTATCGTCCTAGCCAGTTACTTCTTTTACGGTTGGTGGGACTGGCGATTCCTTTCCCTTATCATCTTTAGCACGATTGTGGACTATTCCATCGGTCTCCTTCTCTCAAAAGAAAAAGGACCGTCGAAAAGGAAACTCTTACTCTGGATCAGTATTGGTGTCAATCTGGGATTTCTCGGATTTTTCAAGTACTATAACTTCTTCCTGGAGAACTTCATTAGCGCTTTTTCTTTCTTCGGAATGGAATTTACGGCCTCGTCCCTCAACATCATATTGCCTGTGGGAATTAGCTTTTACACCTTCCAGACGTTGAGTTATACGATTGATATTTACCGGAAAAAGCTTGAACCTACAAAGGATCTTGTTGCCTTTTCAGCCTTCGTAAGTTTCTTTCCGCAACTGGTGGCCGGTCCGATCGAAAGAGCGACCCGCCTGCTCCCACAGTTCTACAGAAAACGGAGTTTCGATACCGAGGAAGGAATTCGCGGGGTAAAACAGATCATTTGGGGGTTGTTCAAAAAAATCGTAATTGCCGATAATTGTGCTCAATACGTCAACGATATATTCGGGAACTACCAGGAATATTCGGGACTTACCCTGGTGCTGGGAGCCTTCTACTTTGCTTTCCAGATCTACTGTGACTTCTCAGGATATTCTGACATTGCCATAGGTACGGCGCGGCTCTTCGGATTTAAACTCATGAAGAACTTCTCCCTTCCCTATTTCTCGAGGGACATTGCCGAATTCTGGAGGCGCTGGCATATATCCCTGTCTACCTGGTTTCGGGATTACCTGTACATACCGCTGGGAGGAAGCCGTGGGGGTATGCTTATGAAGATCCGGAACACCTTTGTGATCTTCATCGTAAGCGGATTCTGGCACGGTGCCAATTGGACCTTCATTATCTGGGGCGCGTTGAACGCCTTATATTTCCTACCCTACCTCCTGTTAAACAGGAATCGAAAATATACCGGGGACATTGTGGCTTTCAGTAGCAAACTGCCCTCCCTGAAGGAAACGGGATCCATGTTGGTCACGTTCGTCATAACACTGTTCGCCTGGATCTTCTTTAGAGCAGAGAATCTCGATCAGGCGTACGGCTATATTACCGGCATATTTTCATCCGGACTGGCGGTTGAAAAACTGGGATTGGAGCGATACGCATTCGAGATCTTACCACTCATTGGTGTATTGCTGGTTATTGAATGGGCGTACAGAAGGTATGACTTCCCTTTCGATACAGCAAAAAGATCCTACCTCGCAATGGCCATGTTGCTCGCGATGATCATTGTTTTTGGAAACTATTCGGAAATTCAGAACTTTATCTACTTCCAATTCTAAGGATGAAACAATTCGCCACATATATCGCCTTCTTGTTAGTTATTGCCCTGACGATTTCATACGTCGGCGACCTGCTCTTTACCCAGGTGTACTACAATGGAGCCCCGCGAGATAAAATACGTTGGGTTCGCAGTGAGCAAATGGCCGATTCGCTGGACTATGTCCTTCTGGGATCTTCCCGCTGCATCCACAACGTAAAACCGGCTCTAATCGGTGAAATGTCCGGAAAGAAAGGACTGAATCTTGGGTACGCCGCTTCCGGCCCTGTCGAGATCAAACTCATGTTGCAACAGATCGTAGCGCATATTACCGTTGAGAAGGTATTCATACAGGTAGACAACAAATACAACACCTTTCAACCCGACGATCTGGCACAAGTATCCTGGATGCCTTATATCAAAGAACCTGAGATATATGCCGAATTTCAGAAGTACGACGGGTCATATTGGTCCTACAAGAATATCCCCTTCTACAGATATCAGATATTCGAGCCCAAGATCGGTATTCGCAACGTGGGGCTTAGTTTATTAGGTAAAGAGGGTGATTTCATTCCTCAACTCGGCTACAAACCCGTATACAATGTGCTTAAACGGGAGGATTCGTTTGCGAAAGCCCTGAAGGACCGGGAAAATCCGATATTCAATGAGATGATCGAGATAGGTGCAGAACATAACATTGAGATTTTCTTTTTCACCGCGCCCATTTATAACAACCAAACGGACTTCTCGGCTTTGAGCAAATACCTACCCAACTACAAAGACTTTTCGAACGCCATAGGGCAACGTGATCTGTTTGCAGATGTTACGCATCTGAATGAAGAAGGCGCTGAGCGTTTTACAGAACTCTTTTGCCGAAATTATTTTTTACAATAAACGCATTCAAATATGGTACAACTGATCGGGATTCCGTTTGACGCTAACTCCTCATTTCTAAGAGGGCCAGCCATGGCACCAACTCGTATTCGGGCTATGGAAACGGATGGCTCCGCAAACGCTTTTTCAGAATCAGGTATTGAAGTGCTTCCGGGGAAGAACTACAACGACTGTGGAGACATTCATTTTGAATCGACCCGGCCGGAACTGGCTTTTACAACCATAAAAACGACCATCGCCAAGCTCCTTGAATCCGGAAATAAGATCATCTCTCTCGGGGGAGATCATTCGGTAAGTCACCCGGTTATTAGTGCCTTTACTGACAAGTATCCCGATTTACATGTGCTACATCTGGACGCGCATACGGACCTGTATGACGATTTCGACCGAAATCCGTATTCGCACGCGTCTCCCTTTGCCCGTCTTATGGAAGAGGGTAAAATAAAGTCCCTCACGCAGGTGGGGATCCGTACGCTCACCACACATCAAAAGGAACAAGCCGAACGATTTGGTATTTCGATCATCGAGATGAAGGATCTCGATCTGTCCTTTCTGAATTCCCTGAAAGCACCGCTCTATATTTCCCTGGACCTCGATGTGCTGGACCCTGCTTACGCGCCCGGAATTTCTCATTATGAGCCCGGGGGTATGACCACCCGGCAGGTTCTGGATATTCTCGAGCAGGTGTCTGTAGATATTGTAGGGGCCGACATTGTAGAGTACAACCCCGTTCGGGATATCCATGACATGACGGCTATGGTGGGATACAAGTTGTTTAAGGAACTGGTGGCTAAAATGATATCTTAAATGGTAACTTCTGAAAACAACCGGGTATGATCTCACAGAGGCTTCATATTTTCCAACATAACTTCAGCGTGTTCATATGCTCTCTAATGTGTTTAGCGGTGTTGTTTTCAGGCTGCCAGGATAAAACCGAAACCCAGGGACCACTTCGAATAGCTACCGCTGCCAATATGGAATACGCCATGGACAGTATTGCGAAGCTTTTTACCGAAGAAACGGGAATTCGCTGCGAACTGGTGGTCAATTCCTCCGGCATGCTGACAGCCCAGATTAGGCAGGGCGCACCTTTTGATGTTTTTGTTTCGGCCGATCTGAAATATCCGGAAGCACTTCATAACGATGGTCTTACCCTTGGTCCCCCCAAAGTGTATGCACTCGGGCGGCTGGTCTTATGGTCCCTTAAAGACAATTACACCCCTTCGATACAATCCCTGAAGTCCGAAGAGATAAAACACCTGGCCCTGGCCAATCCCAGAACGGCTCCATACGGCAAAGCAGCCGAGGAAGTATTACAGCACTACGCAGTATACGATTCACTGGCCCCCAAGCTCGTTTTCGGAGAGAGCATTAGTCAGACGAATCAGTTTATTGTTTCGGGAGCAGCCGACGCCGGTTTCACTTCCCTTTCGGTAGTTATGTCGCCTCAGATGAAAGGTAAAGGGCGCTGGACCACCTTCGAACCTGTTTCACACGCACCCATAATGCAAGGGGTTGTGGTACTTAAACGAGAGCAGGTATCGGATGCTGCGCGAAAATTTGATACCTTTCTTTTTTCTGAACAAGTCAAACCACTACTTAGAGATTTCGGATATAGTGTAGATGAATAGATTGCCCGGTCATATCGTATCTGTAAAAGAACACGGCGCCCTGTCCGCGGTAACCGTTAATGTCGGCCATGAGGTACTCATTCAGGCCATTGTAATTGAAACCTCCGAAACGGCGGCATATTTGCAATCCGGAAAAGAGATCATTGCACTTTTCAAAGAAACCGCGGTAACCCTGGATACCGGAACTGCAGAGACCAACAGCGCACAAAACAGGATTACAGCAGCTGTTGCCCAGATAGAAAAGGGAGTCTTGTTGACCAACGTGCGTCTTCGGTCGATTGTCGGTGAGATCGATGCGGTCCTGCCCACCGAATCGATTGAGCGACTTGCGATCACACGGGGAGCACAGGTCACCGTTCTTATTATGTCCAATGAAATAATGTTGGCAGAAACATGAATTGGGAACCACTCATACTAACCTTTAAGTTAGCCCTGGTCACGACAACGCTATTGTTGGTGGTATCAGTACCCCTGGCGAATTGGTTGGCGCATACGCGTTCCAAAGCAAAACCCATATTCGAAACCCTGGTGAGCATGCCCCTGGTACTGCCTCCTACGGTGCTGGGTTTCTATTTTCTAATTGCCTTTAGCCCTAACAATGCCTTCGGCAGTTGGCTGAATGACTGGCTCGGTCTTAAACTGGTCTTCTCGTTCCCCGGACTGGTACTCGCGTCCATGATCTACAGCCTTCCTTTTATGGTACATCCCATTCAATCCGGATTATCGGGGATACCTGCGTCGATACGTGAGGCGTCCTATGTGCTGGGCAAATCAAGATTTGAAACACTTTGGAAGGTGCTGTTACCTAACATTCGGCCGTCCTTACTAACCGGGATAGTCCTGGCCTTCGCTCATACGATAGGTGAGTTTGGCGTGGTTCTTATGATAGGTGGAAACATTCCGGGAGAGACGCGTGTTGCTTCCATAGCGATCTATGACGAAGTGGAATCCCTTAATTATGATGTCGCGAATTTCTATTCCCTGGTATTGTTCGGGATAACCTTTGGGATTTTATTACTGGTATATCTTATTAACGGGGGCTACATAAAAAGGTTTTGGAAGTGATCACTATTGATATACATAAGCAGCTTGCAGGACCTGAGGGAAGTATGGAACTATCACTTGATCTTTCCATTACTTCCGGAAAGTTGATCTCCTTGTTTGGAGAATCAGGCTCGGGAAAAACATCGACTTTGAGGATGTTGGCGGGGCTAATGAAACCCGATAGCGGTTCGATACAAGTGGGTGGTGAAGTATGGTTTGATTCCGAAAAGAAGATCAATGTAAAGACGAGAGACCGCAAGATCGGGTATGTTTTTCAGGACTACGCACTCTTTCCCCATTTAACTGTACTTCGAAATCTGGAGTTTGCCGCCCAGACCAAACATAATAAGGCCCGTGTTGAAGAACTCATCACCATATTCGAATTGGACGCGCTGCAACATCGAAAACCGGAGACACTCTCCGGAGGACAGCAGCAACGGGTCGCACTGGCAAGAGCTTTGGTGTTGAAACCCAAAATATTGTTGCTTGATGAACCTCTTTCCGCACTGGATGCCAAGATCCGATGGAAATTACAGGATTACATTGCCCAGGTTCATAAAGAGTATGGTCTTACTACGATTCTTGTGAGTCACGACCTCGGCGAGATCCACAGACTCTCCCATTGGGTGGTGGAACTGAGCAATGGAAAAATTGTGCGCCAGGGAACACCCTCCGAACTTTTCACGGGAGGTGCAATAAGTGGTAAATTCAGGTTTACAGGCGAGGTCCTGGCCATAGAGGAACAGGATGTGGTATTTGTTGTAAGCGTACTCATACACAATGAAGTGATCAAAGTAATCGCCCAGAAGAACGAGATTGGCGATTTACAGCCGGGCAACAAAGTAGTGGTCGCCTCAAAGGCATTCAACCCGGTTATCTATAAGGTATGAGGCGTGAGGTTTGAGGCGTGAGGCCTGCCTGCCGTAGGCAGGTGTGAGAAATAAATAGAAAATATTAATAAGAATAAAGAATAGTTATGAAACTAGGAGCCTTTTCCATCAGCCTTGCCGTAAAAGATTTG
>CAZTLE010000049.1:0-17987 GCA_964614415.1 uncultured Aureitalea sp.
CATCCAACAAAAGACCTACGGCTTCGAAGTAGCTGTCCCATCCGTACATTTCAGTGAAACGGCCTCCGGGCACTACAAAAGGAGCACCACGCACTTCACCGTCCTCTTCCCTAAGCAACAGGGAGAGGATGCCGGGTTTCGCATTGATCGATTGCACATAACCGGGTGTCACCTCCTCCGGCAAACGCACCGTTTCTATGGGCAGTTCGCCCTCCAGGCTCTTGTAATAGGAAAAGGCAAGTTCGTCATGGAAGGGTACATAAACCCGCAACTCTTCGGAAACAAGGTCTTCGTTCTTAGTGTCCGCTATTAGATGCTTAATCCCTGACGCGTCCATGGTCCGGGTGAGTCCTTTCCAGTAATAGTCGCGTATCATTCGTGAAACGCGATCCACCGGAGGTTCCTCTATATGATCGAGATGTATCTCGGCGTATTCATTTCCTTCGGAACGAGCTATCACCAATTCCTGAAGCAGATTGGACAGATGATAGGTTCCGGAAACGGTATATGCTTTTCCATCTTCAGAAACAATCTCAAAAGCACCCGGCCCAGAATCCTCTATGGTGATCTTCTTATCGCCATCGGTATCTTCCTGCGCCAGCAGGCGGGTGAGGGCGTCTTGGATATTAAGTCGCATTGGATCGCTTTATCAGTCTACTAATTATAATCACTGTAATGATGAGCAAAATAATAGGGATAATCAAAAAGTAAAATGCGTTTACTCCACCCACTTTTTCGAACAGTATACCGACGATCCTCGATCCTAATGTTCCACCAAGTGCAGAAAAAATAATTATCAATCCACTCATAGGAGAATGCAAGCTCTTAGGCAAATGACTTAACACAGTGGAATTTAACAACGGATAAATAGGAGCGATGAAAAGACCGATTAAAGGCAGTACAAATCCCAAAAAAGGAACCATGCCTAGTGAGCCAATCTCACCGACCGCTGATTCACCCTCCAACTTCGGTAATACGCTAAGTAATATACCAATCGAAACGAGAGAACAAACAATGATTATTGTTGACCAGGATATTTTCTTCGACGCCCAACCTGCAATAAATCTTCCCAAAGCCAGTGAGATTGCCAAAATCGAAGCCATTTGGACGCTCAGAACATCAGAAAATGAAAAGATCTTAGCATTAAAATGTGGTAGCCATGTCATAATCCCCTGTTCGATCATAACAAAGAAAAATGCCGAACAAATAAAGACCAATACAAGGGGAATTACCAGAAGTCCGAACGAGTTCTTTATATCATCCCTAAGATTACTACCCGCAGTCTCCACTGAGAAATCGGTTTTCGAAAACAACAGAAACAAAAACGACAATGCTATTAAACCACATAGCACAGGATACACCGTGAGCCAATTATCTGGATTGTCATCACTATAGAACGCAGGGAAGAGGAAATAAGCGGCAGCGATTCCCACCATAAAAAACCCTTCCACCGAACTCATTAAAGCCGAGTGTTGTCGCGGTGTTTCAGTTACAACTCCAATCAAACTATATACTGAAAGCTTAATGAGCGCAAAACTCACACCAATCGTCAAGAATAGCATCTTTGCTGTATCAAAGCTGTTTCCAAAGTACATGGCCAGACAACCGCCAAAAACAATAAGCAGGGCCAAGAGCATTGCTCTCTTATAACCAAATCTGGGAAGAAAAGAAGCCACAACGAACGAAACAATGGCAATTGGAAGGTCTTTAAATGCCTCCAATATAGATGCCTGTTTCTCCGTCACATTATAAATATCAATAGATTGTTTAATCACGATCCCTACACTATTCAGTAAAATCGCAAAAACGAAATAGTTTATATAGATCGATAACTTTATCCCCAGATTTTTCATATGGTGGTTATTTTATTCAGCGAGTTTCTTAAGCCTCATTGCCAGGAATGCAGCGATCATAAAGAACACACCACCAAATAAAATCGCATTAACTGCATTGTTACCAAGGAAATTTCTGATGATCGGACCAAAGCTCACGGTTTGAATGAGCATAGGGATTACAATCATCATATTTACAATACCCATATACACCCCGCGTCGTTCTTCCGGAATGATCTTGGATACCATGGAATATGGAATTCCCATCATGGCCGCCCATCCGATTCCGAAGAATACCATAGGAACGATGAGTAAATATTCGTTCTGGATATACGGCATGGAAAGCATGGCAAAGGCCGTTAGGAAAAGGCTCACTACGTACACCCACTTGGAACTATACTTTTTGGCAAACGGAACCAGTGCCAGGGCGACAAACATCGTGACGAGGTTATACGTTCCATTCATGAGCCCGGTTTGTGCCAGCGCCTCCCCATAAAGCACCTGAATGTCCTGAGCGAAGGTCATATCGGCCGCCGGTATCTCGGCCCCGGTCTCACACATTTCCTTTATTCCACTATAACGTTCATCATCTTCCAGGGATATTCCGTACAAACTGGTTCGCAGCATAGGGGTAATGAACTGCCAATAACAGAAGAGTGCGTACCACTGGAAGAAATAAATACCGGCCAGCTTCCACATCATCTTCGGCATGTCACCAATAGCCTCGGCTGATTCTATAAATGGACTTAGCAGGTCGCCAATTCTCTTGACGAAAGGAATATCCGGCCTGCGTTTAATAAGGCGATATAAATAGTACAACCAGCCAAAGGCGATCAATAATATTACGATCACCAGAAGGTTGATATTCTCAAATAAATACGGGAATATATATCCAAAACCAAATCCAGCGGCGGTGGGTACAGACAGCACCACGAACAATACGCTTATTATCTGAATAAAGGGCGAAGGCTTGTCTTTATTGTACTCATTGAGTTCTGCCAGTTCTTCATCTGAAGGAGGAATCTCCGGTGTTTTCCACACGGACCACAGAATGGTTCCCAGCGAGGCAATCGCACCCAGGAAGAACGAGTAATAGACCCATTTCGGGATCGCAGTAGCGGCAGTTTCACCCTCGACACTACATATAGCAGCTGTTTCTTCAACGGGCACTGAGAACCAATCCTGGAACAGGAAAAGCGAGAAATTGGCAATCGTGATCCCGGCTCCCACGAACAGACTCTGCATCTGATAACCGAACGTAAGTTGCTCATCCGGCAGTTTGTCTCCAACAAAAGCCCGATATGGCTCCATGGCAGTATTGTTGGCAGCATCGAGCAACCAAAGTAATCCTACGGCAAACCACAGATGTGGACTAAAGGGAAACGCTAACAAACAGATACTGGCTGCAATGGCTCCAATGAGGAAAAACGGCTTCCTACGACCACCCCATTTGGGAATCCAGGTCTTATCCGAGATCGCTCCTATGAGAGGTTGAATAAGCAATCCGGTAACCGGTCCTGCCAGATTCAGCAAAGGTAATTCGTCATGATGTGCCCCCAGATAAGAGAAGATAGGGTTTACAGCGGTTTGCTGCAATCCAAAACTGAATTGGATCCCGAAGAATCCCACATTCATGTTCCAGATCTGCCAGAACGAGAGTCTAGGTTTTTTTAGCATCTGTAGTTAGTTTAGTTTCATATGTATATCGTAAGGTGAAGGAAATATACCATAGAACTTCTAAACAACTAAACCTCTAATATAGTTTCTTTTGATGGATTCTCTTATTCTTTTATCGGCATATACACATCGGTGCGCCATTCTTCCTCATTTCCACCCATTTGCGGATTGTTGAAAAAGACCTCCAGAGGTTCCGGGACGATCTCAATGTTGTTTCGCTCGGCATATTCCTGTAGCGCATACCAGGCGCGATCCGAGGTGATGTAATTGCCATTATACGTAGCTTTTAGAGCCTTTTTCGCATAGCGCTTTCCATACTTTACATTGGGATGTTGTGGCAAGTTCTCCGAACGGAGTATCGGAAAACAGAAATTGTATTCGATGCTGTCAGTCTCCTGATCCCACTTCAGCACTTCGATAAAAGGACTCCCTTTTTGAGTTACTCCGTTTCGCAGCATCAAGCCGGTCACGAAATTGAAATTCTTCATCATCCCACCTGCCTTGTGAGATTGAAGTCCCTTCTCAGTGACATAGGCGTAATAAGTTTCCGGAGTTTCGGCTTCGCCGTCGATCGTCACTTTGGTTTTCTCCAAATGAGTTGTCATCACTTCGAAAAACTCGCTGCCACTTGCTTTGGCACGTGCTACAAATCCGCTACCACCGGTTATCACAGACCAACGATTAGCGAGGGAATTGGCTTCATCCCGTACGCGCATCCGTACCTTTACGACAGAGTCATTTTCCTTGGTCATATACCATCGGTAGACATGGGTGGAATCTCCGAATTGTCGTACCTGCTCCAGGGAACCGAGCGATTCCTGCGTCAGGGATTTTCCATCTTCAAGAGATGTATGCCACAGTTTTAGTGTTTGATTCACCGCTCCAACACTGGTCTTCACCTTGAAGTTCACCGTATAATCAGACGGATTCACGAAAAAATACCATCCCGTGGCAACCACCAGTAAAGCAACAAGGACAATCCCGATTCTCTTCTTCATAGGTCGACGATCGTTACTTTTTCATTTCTAGCTTGGACGCTACGAATTGTCCCAGCAATTTCCCCTGATCCAGTCCATTGTCTATGGCAGCACGGTAATGTATTCCGCCATACAAACGGCTTATAGCAGCTTCCTGAGCTGCCAGGCGGAAGGACTTAAAATTCCTGATAGGAAGGCCGTAAGGCACTTCGGTATCGTCATTGAATGAAAAGTTATCACCGAAAATACTGGTAAGTACCTCCGAAGCTGCTCCCGATACCACTGAGTGCCCACTTACGTATTCCGGAAAGGGTGGTGTTTGAAGAATAGGTTGCCAGCTGTCATCAATATGGTCATTGATCAATGTTTCCGGGCGTACAAGGTTGCTTCGGTATTTTTCATCCCAGCAGCTAATAAAGGCATCGGCGATGGCCAAAGAAGTCTTTGTATAGGCATGCATGGTCTCCATCACATCATTCTGCGCTTTTCGGGAAGCTATCTTCGTAATACCGATCCAATGGGCTCCGGGTGTTATTTTTTTAGTGGCGAACATAAGGTGTCCACGGGTCACCGAAACATACGGATTACAGTCCCAGAACTGGGCGATCTCAATTTCTTCGGAATCATCCCCGTTCTCTGTGATTTGCTGACTCACGGCATAGACCTCTTCCAACTCCTTGTAGAAAGGGCTGCTTTTTTCCATGGAAAACTCAGGCGGCGCTACGGGTTTGAATTGTGCGGCAGAATCGATCACAAAGGGTCTGATCTTATTCCAGTGCGGTTCGATCCCATCCATATAGGCGGGTGGTGTTGGTTGCCATCGGGAAGGGTCGTCCGTATTCACCGTAAACTTGGGCATGGTGCGGGTCTGCTTGTAATTGTCACCGTCCAACCAGCCGGCAATATGCTCAGCCACAACAAGACCGTAGTCTTTGGACTTTTGGAATTGCTCGGGGTTCGTATTCTCCCAGATTCCGTACAGGCTATCCCGATACGAGGCAATTTTCTCTTCTGAAAAGATAAGACGCCTACTCACATCCATATGTGCAATTAAGGCCGCCAGTTCACGATTGAGGTTGGTAGTGTCGGCAGGACTGGGAATTGAACGCAAATCCGTTAACTGCCCTTGCAGACTCTCAAAAGTATCGCTCCCCGCAGCCAGTATTTCATAGGCAGCCACATTAGGATAGGCATAGATACGACTGGCCACTGGTGGGGAAAAGATATCGTGTATCATTACCTCGGTAACCTTATCCACCGATTGGTGGAAGTCGTCCGGAGTAATTTCAATAGACTCGGGTGTGGTCGTTTGCTGGCATGAACTCAACGCAGCAAGTCCTAATGCTACTATCATACCCACTTTCATAGTCTCCATCACTTTCATTTCTTTAGCAGTTTGTAGAGTTGTACTTTATCATTATTAAGAGTAACCAGGAGGTGCGGCTCTCCGCCAAGCATCATGACATTGATATGCCTCGCAGAACGTTGATCCAATTGTAAACCGATTCGGTGCCCCGGTATGAAATTCGTTTCGTCCTCTATCAGTGCACCGGAAAAAGTTCCCAATCTGCCATGATACGGTTTCACTCCAAAGTAATTACCGGCTGCCAGGGCCTCAAGATCGCCATCATTGTCAAAATCGTAGGTGCAGAACGAGGTAACCGGTGCCAGTTGAAGGTCCGCTCCAAAAGGAACGAAAACAAACCGTCCTCCATCGTTCTTCAGATAGCCCGAAGCCAGCGTATCTACCTCCAAAACAGCCATTTGCGATAGCTGTTCTTTCTCAAATATATCCTTAATTTCCTTCCCGGCAAAATCCCGGTATGCCGTGAATTTCTTCTTCAGAGAAACAAGCTGTGATGTAAGATCGTCAAAGCTTACAATGGGGTAATACTTGCCATTTTTGGCAGTGGCCACAACGGTCTCAGTTTGTCCGTTCCCATCAAAATCTCCATAGTACATCCGAAGAGGCTCATCCTCACTGGCAATGAATTTACTGTTCAAACCCCAATTGCCCAGAAGATAGTCTGTGTCGCCATCCTTATCAATGTCAAAAGGTTGAACTTGTTGCCACAGACCTCGAAGTCGATCAGGAAATAGCTCCATGGGCCGCAGTTCACCATTTGTGTTTTTCAGCACTCTGGGAGCCATCCACTCTCCCACTACCATCAGGTCGGCAGCACCATCACCATCTACATCGTTCCAAATGTCATCTGTGATCATTCCCAACTGGGCGGGCGCATTATCCGTATCAATTTTGAAAGTACCATCTTCATTTTTCAGAAAATACGAAGTAGGAACAGCGCCAAAATCATTGGTAATTGCCTGATTCCCGACAAACAGATCCAAATCACCGTCACCATCATAGTCGTAAGGAGCCACAACTGAGGTATTCGTAAACACATCTTCCTGAAGCACTTCGGTGCCCAAACTATCGATAAGCGTAATCACCCTATCCTGAAGCGGCGGTACGTCTTTGTAAAAGTCACCTCCGCCCGTGCCTACATATAACTCGGCAGCACCGTCACCATTAAAATCAGATATAACGGCCGACACATCTTCGGCGGTGTTTCGTTCTTGCCAAAATGTGCTTTGAGATTCCGTAAAAGTGGTATCGCTTTGATAGAACACGCGGGATTCCCTGAACTTTGAACTTCCAAAGAATATATCATCCAGACCATCTCCATTGAGATCACCAACCGCTGTTGCCGGGCCGCGATCGGAGATTTGATACGGGATTAGTTTTTGTCTGTTAAAGTCAATATACGGGTCTTCTTCATGCACAAAAGTAAGCCCCCAATCTTCGGAAACCTCTTTAAACAAAGGTGTTATTGTACTATCAGTATTAGTGGCCTCAACTGCTCCGGACGGATTGTACTCAATGGTAATTTGCTGATTGACACCCACATTGGTGAGCATCTGTGTCTTTTGATCCGGCCAGACCACGCGAATAGAATCGGCAGTTTCCGCTGTACCATATCCAAAATGAATGATGGGCTGGGACGAAGCCTGAAAGCCTCGAACTGTGTACAGTTCTTTGAATTGTTGAACACCGTTGTGATAGGAATATACCTTGGTTCCAATACCTAATGGATTTGCTCCTTTGTACGTAAATCGCAATGTGATTGCATTGGCTCCGTCATTAGTAGTGTTCCGGTACAAGGTGGGCGGTCTGTTCAGATTGTTCGAAATGAGGTCCAAATCCCCATCATTATCGAAATCGGCCCAGGCAGTTGCTCCTGAAACGACCGCGTCTTCAGGTATCCATTGTTTAGATCTGTCTTCAAAAGCGAGATCGCCCTTCCCCTGGAACACGTAATTAGGTGTAACTCCCGAGGGCATCATATCAAGTGCACTCTGATCGACGAGTTTCGTATTGCTGATCTTTTTCTGAATTTGCTCACTGGATACAAACTTGATATAATCAAGGTCATTAGGGCGCTTGGGAATACCGTTGGAAACAAAAATATCCTGTTCGCCATCCTGATCGTAGTCTGCAAACAGGGCACTCCAACTCCAATCGGTCGCCGCAACACCGCTCATAAGAGCCGTCTCGGTGAAGGTTGTTCCCGGTCGATTCACATACAGCATGTTACGGGTAAACTGATAGTGATACCCGTACCGTTCCGTACGCAGTTTTTGTGTCTGAATGTTATCATCTCCTTCAGAAGATTTCAACACAACCTCATCTTCGGGAAGCATATCCAGTGAAAGCAGGTCGGGCCAGCCATCGTGATTGATGTCGGCCACGTCATTCCCCATAGAAAAGCGGGATGTATGTCCGAAATATTCTTTTAGAGATTCGGAAAAAGTTCCGTCCCCGTTGTTCAAATAGTAGTAGTCATCTTCATGGAAGTCATTACCCACGTAAATGTCAGGCCAGCCATCCTGGTTGAAGTCGGACACAGCAATGCCCAGTCCATAGCCATTTACACCCCCGTAGATTCCGGCTTCCTCGCTAACATCAGTAAAAGTTCCGTTATCATTCCGCAACAGTCGGTCACCCGTCTCATAGTTCCGTTTCTCCCGCAGATTCGCATATCCGAAGGATTCCTGCGTATGGATGGCGTGATTCAACAGGTAGATATCCAAATCTCCATCACCGTCATAATCCAAAAACGCTGCTGATGAGCTATACGTATCCTGATCGAGTCCGTAAGCAGCGGACTGCTCGGTAAAAGTGAGATCGCCGTTATTAATGAAAAGCTCGTTGTGGCCATCGAAACCATTCGTTCCAACAACAGCACAGACGTAGATATCCAGCAGCCCGTCGCCATTTACATCGCCCATCACAGCCCCTGTATTCCAGGTACTGTTTCCGGCAACTCCGGCGGTTTCGGTAATATCCTCGAAGGTAAAATCCCCCTTGTTCAGATAGAGTGCATTTTTCACCTGATTTCCGGAAAGGTAAATATCGGGAAGACCGTCATTGTTAATATCTCCCACAGACACACCACCTCCATTGTAGAAGTACAGGTAGTCCAAAATATTCAGGTCATCCGATTCGGTAAGTTCGTTTACAAAGGTGATTCCAGTTTCTTCCGGTGCCGGAGTTTGGAACAAGGTATTTTCCGTACATGCTGTAAGTACGGCTATAAGCAATATGTAGCAAAAGCCTTTTTTAATCATTGGCACCAAAAACCCTTGGGGCTTCGTTGTTAATTGCGCTTATGATGAAGGTATTTCCCTCGCTATCCGAAAACTCCTCAATGTGTTTTATCTCCCCTTTTACAAAGAAACCACTGGTATCAAAGTCCTGCCAGGTAAAGTTCATGTTGCCGTCATTCAGTAAGACATCGCCGTAGCTGGCATCCAATTGGGAATACTGAGGCTTGAACTCAAAGTTGTTTCCTCCCATGACCAGATCAAGGAATCCATCACCATTCACATCCGTACAACTTATTCCGCAGATACAGGAAAGCTGTGCTCTGGCCGGTAGTCTCTTAATGGTGAAGTTATTATTACCATCATTAACTGCAACGACCGAAGTTGATATACGCACTTCCTTTACGATGGACTGCGCCAGAATTTCGGGAGCGAATAACTCCTCAATAGTTCGATTGGCATAGTCATGCGCCTTTAGGTTCTGCTTCTTTAAGGAGACCAACTGCCCGGTGAGTTCCTTCTTTTGATGGATCGGGAAGTCTTTACCATCTTCCTGCAACGTAGAAATCTGTTCGATGGTCCCGTTGTTGTCAAAATCGTTAATAAACAGTTTAATGGGTTGGTCTTCGGTGGGCTGATAGTGCAGATTACTGCCTTCATTTCCCAGCACGAGATCGAGATCGCCATCGTTGTCAAGATCGGCCGCAGTAATCGTGTTCCACCAACCGTACAGACTATCCAATGCGGTTTCCTGGTGAGACAACCGGCGTCCGGAATTACGGTACACCTTGATACCTCCCCAGTCTGTAGACACTACAAGATCATTCTTCGCGTCCCCATCCACATCCATCCAGGTAGCATCTGTGATCATTCCGGCATCTTTAGTGTCGTAAGCCCTTCTTTCAGTCGCATCGGTGAAGGTACCATCGCCTTGATTTTCCAGGAACATATGTTTGGGATCTACACCATACACTCCCACGACACTTCTGGAGCCAACGAACACATCAATGTCGCCGTCATTGTCAATATCCTGAGGGGCAATCACCGAGATGTTCTGAAAAACCGAAGGTATATCTTCAGTTGATCTTTGGAAGTTGCCATTGCCATCGTTCAGATACAGTCGCGCCCGATAATTTTTCTCGCTGCCTATTTCGTTACCTCCCGAGCCGACCATCAAATCCTGATCGCCATCTCCGTCGGCATCAAAAAAGGCTGCTGCCGTATCTTCGAAGTCCTTGTCATTATTCAAATACCTTTGCGGCTTTATCTGCAATTTTCCATTCCCCTTATGAAGGTAGATGGTGCCGGATTGACCCCTGGCGCCACCTAAAAAGACATCTTCGTTCCCATCTCCGTTTACATCCGCCACGGCCATGGCAGGACCTTCTTCTGAAAGTTTCTTCGCAATAAGGCCTTCGTAGTCAAAATCGTTGTAGTTATTCTCGTTGTGAACGGTCACGCCCGAATTCTGAACTTCGGAAAGCAGGACCGGTGTTTCTTTCGGTGCGGGATAGCTAAATTTTCCGCTTGCATCAGTGTGCTTTAACGTCAGGGTTTGATCTACAGTAACACCCGTAAGTAATTGGGTGCTGTCATCGGGCCAGATTACCCGCAGGGAGTCAATCTCCGTTTGATCTCCCATTCCGAGAGTCATAAGATAGTCCATAGAGGACTGGAAACCTCTTGACGGTACCAGGTCCTGAACTACGATTTGGTCGTCGTAATACATACGGATGGATGTGCCAACAGCAAACGGATTCTTTTCCGGGCCCTCAAATCGAAGGCTCAGAAAATGATTGTCGGTCATTTCATTGGTGTTGTTCTTATAAACAAACGCCCGCATATTCACATTGTTCACGACCAGGTCAAGGTCTCCATCGTTGTCCAGATCCCCATAGGCCGCTCCGTTGGACATTCCTGCCGTGGCAAGCCCCCAATCTTCAGCTTTATTACTAAAAGTGATGTCTTTATTGTTATGGAAGGCATAATTGGGTAACGGCTTAACCGGCATCTTATCGATAATAGAATCAATAGCCTGTTTCTTCCCTGTGAGTGCCATATTCTGAATGATCTCATTTGCGAAGAAGTCGACAAAATCCAGATCGGTAAGGTCGTGGTTGATTCCGTTCGTCACATAGATGTCGCGATAGCCATCGTTATCCATATCGAAAATGAGTCCCGCCCAACTCCAGTCAGTCGCTTCCAACCCGCTGTAATAGGCCACTTCGGAGAAGGAGCCATTTCCGTTGTTGATCTGTAGTGTATTCTGAATATACTGCTGGTAGAAGTCCTTGCTTTGCTTGAGTTTGAACACATTATAGTTATCGAACTCCATAACGCTCTTCACCCGTGACTCCCCATCAGGTAGCATATCGGTAATAAAGATGTCCTGCAGGCCATCGTTGTTAATATCCGAAATATCCACTCCCATGGCCGAAAGGCACAAACGTGATGTCCAGTTCTTAACATCTTCGGTAAAGGTTCCGTCCTGATTATTTATGTAGAGGTAATCGCGCTCGTAAAAGTCGTTGGAGACGTAAATGTCAGGATACAGATCCTGGTTGATGTCGGTGATCATCACTCCCAATCCAAAACCGATCAAACTTCCATAGATACCGGCTTCTTCGCTTACATCTACAAATTTTCCGTTGTCATTACGCATGAGCAAATCTCCCACACCTCTAAATATCTCCGGCACATTTTCCCATTCCTGAGCTCGCTTCTCGCGTTGCTCCGCATAGCCGAGACTGCTTACCGGAATATTACTGTTATTGAGAATATAGGCATCCAGATCACCGTCTTTATCATAGTCGAAGAAAGAAGCATGCGTAGAGAATCCTGTTTTAGCCAGGTTGTATTCATGAGCGCTTTCCGTGAATGTTCCGTCGCCGTTGTTTATATATAGATCGTTGTCGTGGTTATTGCCTTCCAGGTTTCCGGCATTGCTCACATAGATATCTAGCCAGCCATCCGCATTGACGTCAGCCATGGCCACACCGGTAGACCAGGGTTTGTTTCCAGCCACTCCGGCAGTTTCCGTAACGTCTTCAAACTTCCAATCGCCTTTGTTGATGTAGAGTTTATTGGGCCCCATATTGGCCGTCATATAGATATCACTAAGACCATCATTGTTTACATCTCCCAGGGCAACTCCACCACCATTGTAAAAATTGCGATACTTGAAAATATTGAAGTCTTTCTGATTCTCCACTTCATTCACGAAGTAGATCCCAGTGTCTTCTCCGGGGAGCAAACTAAACAGCGTTTCGGACTTAGCAACCGATTCCTCTTTGCCGGTGTCGTTCGTGCAAGATCCCACCCATAGGATACAGGTTATGGCTACAATTATATTGATTCTTCGCATGGGTTTATTCTTCCTTTATCAAAAACAGAGGAGTGTCATTGTTCCTCCCAATTACATAGTGTTTTGTATTGTTGATAGTTAGCTGTTCTATACTTCGACAAGCTCCGTCGATTCCCACAGACCCAAGGGTTTCCGCCGTAAAGAAGCCGTTGGCATCGTTCAGCAAGAGCAATCCGTGAGAGGCATCTAATCTACCTAATTGTGTGCTAATTTCATAGTTATTTCCTACCAAAAGTGCGTCCTCATAGCCGTCATTGTTAAAATCATCAATCTCAATGGCATGAACGCTTGAAAATTGACTTTTCCAGGGCAATTTGTGCTTAACAAAAGTGAGGTTTCCCTTGTTCTCAAAATAACATGAAGATAGTTCATTGGCCTCGTTGACCTCTGCGTCACCGAGTTTATCCGAACCGAAAATTTCTTCTATGGAAGCTTCTGAAAAATCCTTGTAGGAAAGGAATTTCTTGTTGATATAGGGCAATTGCTTTGAGAGCTCGTCCTTAGTCGCCAAAGTGGTTTCCATTCCCTGATGGTAATAGGTCAAAATAGGATCTATCTTTCCGTTCTCGTCAAAATCGTTACGATACAGGCGAACAGGTTCTTCGTCCGTTGGTTGAAGCCGGGTGTTTTGCCCCCAATTTCCCGCTATAATATCCAGGTCGCCGTCTTTATCAAAATCGGCAACTTTCACCGTATTCCACCATCCAAGGGTGGAAGACAAGGTTTCGTTCTCTATTCTTTTCAGTTCGGAACCGCTATTCAGTAATATCTGAACAGGCATCCAGTGTCCGGCAATGACAGCATCCTTGTAGCCGTCACCATCCAAATCTTTCCACGTGAGATCGTACACAGTGCCAATTTCGGCAAAATCAGGAGCCGCTGTTTGCGTCACATCGACAAACCGGCCGAATCCATCATTCTGAAACAGATAGTGCTGCGGTGTTGCTCCGAATTGTTGCGGCACGGCATTGGCCATAATACAAACGTCCATATCTCCGTCATTGTCGAAGTCAACGCCTGTAACCACGGAGCCATTGACAGTAATACCTTTAAACTGATCGGTATCGCGGACCAATCCATTGGCTGTGTTCAGGTAAAGACGAGGCTGCAGCGCATCTCCTGATCTAATTTCATTGCCCCCGCTTATAATGAGCAGATCATTATTCCCATCTCCGTTCGCGTCGAAAATTAACGCTCCGGTATCTTCGTTTATAGAACGCGGGGAACTGTCGGGTACGATTTCCCGGACGAAAGAACCATCGGTCTGCTGCATCCAAAGTTCTGTAAGCTGGCCTTTGGCACCAAGAAGCACCAGGTCCTCCAAAGAGTCCCGGTTAAGATCTCCCGATACAATGTCCGGCCCGAGGTTTGTCGAGGCATAGGGAATTAACGGATCCCTGCTAAACTCAATGCTGAGTCCATCACGATAGGTGAACGAAACGGGAGATGTCACCTTTTTAAACAGGGAAACAATTTCATTCGCTTGACGCAATGAATCCTTTTTAACCGCATTTGCTTCATCGACGATAATTGTCTGATTTACAGCAACGTCATATAGGGTTTCCTGGACACCTGAAGGCCATGTAATACGCAGAGAGTCGATCGCGGATGCCCTACCCAATCCAATGTGTGTTTCGGGGGCCACGGCAGAGAGATATCCTCTGGTGGCGTAGTTCTCAAAATACTGGATACTACCGTCAACAAATACTTCCAGTTTCCCTCCTATTCCATGTGTATTACCGGTAGTACCTTTCCATTGTACTTTCAGGTAGGACGGTGTTGGGGCATCGGACTGATCCAATGTATTTTCCAGAACAAGTACTTCCTCATTAATGCGATTTACGATGATATCCATATCACCGTCATTATCCAGATCGGCATAGGCAGCACCATTGCTAAATGAGGCCTCTTCAGGGGACCATTGTTGCGTGCTGTTTTCGAAACCTCCAACTCCGAGATTGCGGAAAAAATAGTTAACGGTCTTCTTCTCCGGAAGTTCCTTGATGAATTCCATATCTGCCGCTTCCATTCCGGCGCTCAGGCGTTTTTGGATATTTTCATTGGCGATGAAATTCACAAAGTCGAGATCATTCGTTGCACCGGGTATTCCATTGGTGATGTACAGATCTTTATGTCCGTCGTTGTCGAAATCTGTAGCCAGCGGTGCCCATGACCATTCAGAGGCCGCTACCTGATATTGGAAGGCTACTTCCGAAAAATCATTCTGACCCCAATTGAGATGCAGTGTATTTTGCATGAACTGTGGCTCATACCCACTGCGCAACTGATTTTGAAAAATAGGATAGTTATATTCCGACCCTCCCGATTTGAGCGTGGCGAGATCTTCCGGCAGCATGTCTACCGAGAAAATATCAGGTCGCCCGTCGTTGTTCAGATCAGATATATCGTTCCCCATGGAAAAATGGGTGGAGTGCCCCAATACGCTCATTTCGGAATTGACTTCGGTAAAAGTACCATCCGTATTGTTTATGTAGAGGTAGTCATTTTCAAAGAAATCGTTTCCTATATAAATATCCGGATAGCCGTCTGAGTTGATATCGGAAATCGCCAATCCCAGACCGAAGCTAATCTCATTTTGAAAAATGCTGGCCTTTGCCGATACATCTTCAAAAACCCCGTCTTTGTTTTCCATAAGACGGTCACCTCTAATGCTATCCTGCTTTAAACGCAAAGTTCCTTTACCGTATTTCTGGTTGGGATACACGGAGTGATTCATGAGATAGGCATCCAGGTCGCCATCCAGGTCATAATCAAAGAATGCTGCCTGTGTAGCCAGTCCGGCATAATCAAGGTTTACGGACGCTGAGGCTTCCTTAAATCGTACGTTGCCATCTTCAACTCCCTGGTTCAGAAAGAGCAAGTTATGTCCGGAAAGCTCGAGGTGGCCACTTGCACGGGACACGTAGATATCAATAAGTCCATCACCGTTTACATCGGCACTGGTAACCCCTGCTGTCCAACCGGTTGTGTTGGTAATACCTGCCGATTCGGTAATATCCTCAAACTGAAAGCCACCTTTGTTAAGGTATAGCTTATCGGCCTCCTGGTTGCCACCAAGGTAGATATCCGGTAACCCATCGTTGTTTACATCCATTACCGCTACCCCGGCTCCATTGTAGAAGTAGAGATAGTTTAAGATATTCAGGGATTCCGAATTGGTAAGTGTGTTTGAGAATTCAATGCCCGTTTGGCTTCGGATCTTAAATAGTGTATCGTTCTCTTCCGAAGAGCATGAGCCAAGCAAGCTTAGCGATATCAATCCTATGATACTATAGAGGCGCAAAGGGGAAAACTCAAATTAGTACAAATGTAAAAGAGGATTATAAAAATAATCCTCTTTTATATCAAATAAATCAAATATGCTGGTTAGTAACCAGGATTCTGAACAAGGTTCGGGTTTAGGATGATCTGACTCGCTGGGATTGGGAACAACATTCTTGTCGCGTTTCCAACTTCTCCAGAAGCCTTAAGCTCCCAGTTTCTTGTATATTGGCCAAAACGACGCATGTCGTTTCTTCTCCAGAATTCTGCATACAATTCACGACCTCTTTCATCCAGAAGGTCCTGCTCCGTAACACTTCCCAATACAGAAGCACCGCGGATAGCACGAAGCTCATTAACCAAAGCAGTAGCATCTCCACCACTTCTAAGCAACGCTTCAGCCTTCATCAAGTGTGCATCTGCGTAACGGAAGAATATCTCGTGCTCGGTAAATCCACCGTAACGTGGGTTGTACTTCATCACACGGATACCGGTAGTCTCATCGTTATTGATCAAACTTATAGCACCATCACCATCAGTGAAATCACGCTTGAAAGTAAGTGGCGCACCACCACGATCGGTAAGCGGAGTACCGTTTATCTCATACTGTTGTCCGATTAGGAATCCGAATCCTACATTAGATCCTTTTGTGAATCCAGGGAAATCTTCTGATTCCTCGGTTCCAGCTTCTCCTGTAAATACAGTTCCTGCGTTAGGAACAAATCCTCGACGCTCTTCCTGGCCACCACCTTCTACGTTTGTATTAGGATCACCTTCAAAAAGGTCATAGTATTCAGCCAGTGTAGAGAAACCGTTCCATCCACCTCCTGTGATCTCAGGGGCCATGTTATAGTGTAGTCCGTTCCAGATACGATTACCTACGGATGTTTGAATCCACCAGATAGTTTCTGAATCCGCTGTTTCTCTAAAGATATCGAAGTATCCTGCCTGCAGCGCATATCCTTCAGCAGCAATAGCATCAACAAGACTAATCACTTGAGCCATATCTCCCGGATCCGGGGTGGTATCAAGATAAATATGCTTGTTAAGAAGCACCTTGGCTAATAGATAACGAGCAGCAGCTTTATTAACACGATTGCTTCCTCCGGCACCTCCTGCGAGGTTCGAAATAGCCGTGTTCAAATCGGATACAATTTGATCAACTGCTTCTTGTCCGGTAATCACAATAGGATCTTCCAACAAGGAAGCTTCAGGATCCCGAACAGGGATCTGATTATAATTATCCAAAATCACCCACATACCCAGGGCTCTCATGAAAGAGGCCTCTCCGGTTTGCTCTGCATTTAGGGTGGTCAATGGTGAAAGCAGCTGGGCAGCAGAGAAATGTATTCCATTCCACTGGTTCCATACATTGGTAATGTAGGTGTGATCTGTACGCCAGTCGTGCTGGTGTAATTGACGCCAAATTCCGTTATCCCCCCAGTCAGAACCACGGGTAGGAATCAAGGCGGCATCGGTAGTTACCTCACTCAAGGCAAACAAATCAGCCTGGTTACCAATCAACCCATTAAGGGTATTGTAAATACCATCAATAAATGAGGCAGGGTCAACAACTCCCTCGAATCCGGGGGCGTTTATCGAATCAGTTTGATCCACTTCTAAATCCGTACAGGAAGTGGTCAGTGCTCCGGCAATAAGAACGCCTAGGCAAAGTCTAAACGCGTTTAATAAAATCTGTTTTGATTTCATAGTCCAACAATTTTTTAAATTAGAATCTAGCATTAACACCAAATGTAAACGTTCTCGGTCTTGGAATAGAAGCATAATCAACTCCCGCACTTGGGATGGCTGCTGCATTCAAAGTACCCGTGTTCGCAGATACTTCAGGATCCAATCCTGAATAGTCTGTGATTAGGAACAGGTTCTGCCCAGTTACCGAAAGGCGAAGCGATTTGAAAACCGAATCTTCTTTCAACGGCCAGCTGTACCCGATTGAAGCCGTTTGCAATCGAACGAAGTCTCCTTTTTCAAGGAAACGAGTAGATACCGCTGTAGTAGCAGCTCCAGCTTCTCCGCTGGCAACTGCCGCCTGGGTAACGTTCTTACCAATTGCAAGACCTCCAGCCGTAAAGAAGGCATTGTCTGTTGCATTATACACCGAGAACCCAAACTGTCCTGTTAGATACGTAGCCAGATCGAAGTTCTTATATCGTAAATTTAGTGAAAGTCCCGAAGTTATATCAGGGATTGCATCTTCACCTACAAAAGTCTTATCAGCATCAGGATCTC
>CAZTLE010000049.1:17997-22583 GCA_964614415.1 uncultured Aureitalea sp.
ATTACCATCTACGTCGCGATAGGTTGGCAAACCTTGCGCATCAAATCCGGTAAATTCCGCCATGTAGAAAGAGAACAAAGGTTCTCCTGCCTGTAGACGCTGTGCGAAGGCACCTGTCAAACCATTACCGTTAATAGGACCAAAGTCAATAACTTGATCTGTGTCTTCCACTACGTTGTCGTTATAAGCAACGTTGAAAGAAGCACTGAAGTCCCAATCATCGGTCTGAATAAAATCGTAGTTCAAACCGAGTTCAACACCCTGGTTAATAACCGAACCATCTTCAAGATTTGTAAAGAAGTTTGGAATACCCTGTACCTGAGGAGCTGCTAAGGTTTTGTTAAGCAGCAGGTCATTTGTTTCCTTGCGATATACGTTAATGGTTCCGTTGAATCTGTCATTGTCAAATCCAAAATCCACACCGACGTTGAAATCAAGAGTTTCCTCCCACTTCAACTCATCATTAAAGTTACCAACTACTACTGTACCTGGAGTGTTAATAGATCCGTCGTTGTCAATAACCGGAGCACCGAATCGAGTTCTTCTCAGGAAGTTGGCAAAACCAAGACCTTCCTGGTTACCCACGATACCGGCACCTAAACGAAGTTTCAAAGTTGAGAAGGTATTTCCTATGTTTCCTTCCTTATGTAGTTGCCATGCAAAAGCACCAGAAGGGAAATAACCGTATTGATTTCCGGGACCGAACGTAGAAGATCCATCCGCTCTGAACGTACCTGTCAACAAGTACTTCTCGGCAATAGTCACATTCGCTCGAACAAAGAATGATTGAAGTTCGTCTGTATTATCGAATGTATCTCCGAAGTACGAACGAATACGTCTGTTAAATCCTGGAGCCAATTGATCCGTAGAAACAGTTTGATCCCCAAAGTTCAGACGGTTAATGAAAGAACCGTTGGCGTCAAAACCGAATTGCTGGAAGTCACCGGTAATGGTACTTGCAACATCATCGTATTGCTCTTCAAGGATTTTGTGTATTTCGGTAAGGCTATTTGTAAAGAATCCCCAACCTCCGGCATTGATACCTTCACGTTGGAATTCCTGATATGCGTAACCTCCTACAACATTAAGATTTATGTTTCCGAAGTCTTTTTCGAAACGCAGGCTGGCTTCTACCAGTGTATTATCCTGATCAAAAGTATTATAACTACCCTGACCGTTTCCGGATACCCTGTTCACACCAACAACATCCGCGGAGAAAGCGGAAATCGTTTCGGCCTCACCTTTGTCATAACCGAAAGTAGCGGTCGCTGTCAATTCGGGAATAATCTGGTACTCCGCCGTACCGTTGATAAGGAATCGATTGGTTCTCGACTCACTCAAGTAGAACTCCAACAGGTTAGCTGGGTTCAACAGGTTACTTCCCGGATTGAAACGAACAGCCATAGGCCATGTTGGGTTGGCTGTAATAGAAGCCCCGATAAGGTCTCCAGTTGATCCAGCCTGTCCACTAATAGGCGCTGCTTCATCGTTTACGCGAGAAATAGAGGACTGAACACTCAATTTCAATTTATCATCGAAGAAACGATGCTGTATATTCAATCGTCCTGAGATACGTTCCTGACTCGTATTTTTTACAATACCATTAAGGTTACTGTATCCAAAAGATGCACGTACGTTACCGCCTGTATAACTCTGAGAGTAACTCAGGTCATGACGTGTAGAAGCTGCACCTCTGGTATAGAAATTCTGCCAGTCATTGTTATTTCCAAAGTTCAGAGCCACAGGGTCGTTTCCTATACGATCTAAGGCCAATGCTTCCAAATATTCAGGAGCAGAAAGCAGATCATATTCGTTTGCAGCACTTGACGAACTTACGGAAGAATTCAGTTCCCAAACTCCTGTGGAACTTCCACGTCCTGATTTTGTTGTAATGATAATTACCCCGTTCGCACCTCTCGATCCGTAGATCGCGGTTGCAGAGGCATCTTTCAGGATACTAATACTTTCAATATCAGTTGGGTTCAGGAAACTAAGTGGGTTTCTTCCTGCACCGCCACCAAAGGCAATGTTTCCAGGCGCCGGTGTACCTCCTGTAGTTAATGGAACACCATCTACTACAAAAAGCGGGTTGTTATTCGAACGGATCGAGTTGTTACCACGAATGTTAACACGGATCCCGGCACCAGGCTCACCCGATGCTTCCGAAATTTGAACCCCGGCAGTTTTACCTTGAATTAATTGTTCGGGCGATGCGATCACACCCTGGTTGAAATCCTCAGAGGTAACGGCCGAAACAGAACCGGTTGCATCCCTAACGGTCGTAGTACCATAACCGATAACTACAACTTCGTTAAGAGCTTGCACGTCTTCCTGCATTACAACGTTAATGGTCGATTGGCCATTCACAGGAATTTCCTGAGTGGCATAACCAATGTAACTGAAAACAAGGGTAGCATCAGACGCTACATTTTCAAGAGTATAATTCCCATCGAAATCGGACTGTGCTCCGTTTGTCGTACCTTTTACCACAATGTTCACTCCAGGGACAGGCCCGATAGCATCAGACACATTTCCACTAACAGTACTTTGAGCAAAAGTCGCACCACCAAGTAAAAGCAAGGCAGGGAGCAACAAAAGTCTCATTAGTAATTTGTTTTTCATACAGTTTTTGGTTTTGAGTTAATTGTACTTGCGTTTTTTGTCTTTAATTTATCTTCTTTAACAGAGCCCAAAAAATAGTGTTTTACACCTTAATATAATGTTTCTCTATATGTTAACCAAAAGATAAGAAATACTTAACAATTCACGAATATTCAATTTTTCTCCCAATTGAAAAAAAAATAGGATGAAAAACCATCAATATGACAACCGAAAACGATTTCGTAACTTCGTAAAATGTTAAAGTGAAAATCTCGGGTAAAATATGGGGAAATCTTTATCGGGATGCTCACTTGAAAACCTCTGAATGGCGTCAAAAGTTACATTGAAGAAAATTGCGGAAAGCCTTGGTATGTCTACCGCAACGGTATCCAAAGCCCTTAAGGATTATCCCGACATAAGCTCGGCCACCAAGCAAAAAGTGAAAGAACTTGCAGAAGCGCTGCATTATAAGCCAAATTCTTTCGCTCAAAGCCTCCGTACGAAACAATCGAAGGTAATTGGTCTGATTATTCCGGAAATTGTACACCATTTCTTTGCCAATATCATCAAAGGAGTGATCGATTCTGCTGCCGAAAAAGGATATTTGGTCATTGTTTTACAGTCGGATGAGTCCTATGAGAACGAAAAGGAGCAAATTCAAATGCTGGTTGATAAGAATGTAGACGGTATTTTGCTTTCTCTGGCAGATACAACCATTCAGTTCGACCACCTAAAGCAGACGATCAATGACGGCACGCGTGTTGTCCTTTATGACAAAATATCGAAAGTGATCAATTGCTCCAAGGTGATCATTAACGATCAAAAGGCCGCTTTTAATGCTACCAAATTCTTAATCGATTCCGGTTGCAGGAAAATAGCACATGTTTGTGGTCCGCTTCGGCCGCAAACGACGATAGACCGTTACCTGGGGTATAAAAAGGCTCTGGAGAAGAACGGGCTCGAATTCGATAGTTCCCTGGTCTTTACCATTGATCGGCTTACCTATGAAGAAGGGTACGAAACGGCCGCCAAGATCATTACAAGCCATCCCGATGTGGATGGAGTCTTTGCTTTTACCGACCTTGTAGCGACCGGCGTCCTCACCGGCCTGAAAGAATTAGGGGTTTCGGTTCCCGATCAAATATCCATTATCGGTTTTAGCAACTGGTTCCTTACCAAAATCACATCCCCCAAATTAACCACGGTTAACCAACCCGGTTACGACATGGGCTGTGAGGCCTTCCGGCTATTGCACGACGAAATTGTCCTGAACAAAGAAGGTACTAAGATCGAACATCAAATAGTTGAGATTCCCACTGAGATCGTGGTGCGTGATTCCGTTAAGAAAAATGTAGTGCCTAACGAGACCGATTTGTCATAAGGTCCTTTATCTCATCTTCACTTACCGAAGGATTGGCTCCCGGCTTGCTTGCTACAATGGCTCCAACAGCACATGCCCTGTCCAAAGCCCCTTGCTCATCCCTGCCCGAATGCAATTCGTGAAGCAAAGTTCCCAGAAATGAATCTCCGGCGCCAACAGTGTCGTCAACTTCCACTATGTATCCTTTGTTCTCGTAGAAAACCCCATCTCTCAGCAATAATGCTCCTTCTCCTCCCCGTGTCACACAGATTGTCGGCACGTTGAATTGACCTGAAAGATACTCCATACCCTCCCGGAATGAGGAAAGCGCCTGGGGCTGCATGATAAGTTCTTCCAATTCATCGTCGTTGCATTTTACAAAATCGGCTGGTTGCATTAATTCTTCAATTTTCGCAACTGAATAGAACGGCGGCCTCAGGTTGACATCAAACACCTTATATCCGGCTTTCTTAAGACATGCTTTTAATGTGGTGTACGTTATTTCACTTCGGGCGGCCAGACTGCCATACACAAATACCCCGGAAGCCCCGGATAGTTCTAAAGCCTCGTACGTATCCTCAATCGAGTCCCACGCCACGGGATGCTTAATTGTATAGGTTGCCAC
>CAZTLE010000050.1:0-22489 GCA_964614415.1 uncultured Aureitalea sp.
CTTTAACAGAGGTGGTGATATTGATGATCAGGTGAGTGTAACCACTACCACAAAAACTACAAATTACGATATAGTAGGTAATTCGAGCATGGATGAACATGGAGGAAGGCAGCTAACAAATGCCCTTTCTAATGAAGAAACAACGATGGACAACATGAATTTCGATGACATGCCGGATGAGTTCAAAGAAAAGGCAAAGTCTTATGCCAAATCAAACAAGGCAATTGCAAGGGCAAGAGCAAGGAGCAAAGGAGCTCAGGACGCATATACCGAAATGCAACAGTCCTATATTCACGAACAAAATGCGAGAAAGGTTGGAGGCCAAAAAGAGAACTAGATTTAGCTGACTCCTAATTTCATGACCAGAGTAAATAAATCCACGGCTTTTCCCAACGCCGTGGATTTATAGTTGAGAATCTACAAGACCTCATACGTGGTCGCCTCCGCCACTTTCGTGTAAAGAAGTGTTGGCATATCTATTTCCTACTTTCAAGATATTGCTAAAGAGTGAAATTAACCCGCCTGGAGAAAACACATTTCTACTCCGTTAGGACGGATATGAAACCATTGCTCTCGTATTTACATTCTCTATTGTAGAATACTGAATATCAACTCATTTTTATTCTGAAGCTATCGTCCAATTGACTCTGAACCCTCCTCAAATTGGATGGATGGAATGTTGAATACTTAAAAAAATTCTTATGAGACAATTATTGATGATGTCCCTGTTTTTATTTGGGGGCTACCTGGCTTTTGGGCAGGGAGAATTTAATTATGAAGCCGAGTTAAATCGGATGATCAATGTGCCTACTTCGCCTGAGGCCGCGGCCTTTGGGAAGTATGGCGACATACCTGTGAGTTTATACACGGGAGCTCCGGAAGTGTCCGTTCCACTCTACTCCTACAAAGGTCTTGAATTGGATCTGCCAATTACCATGACCTATGATATCAATGCGAGGAAGGTAAATGATATTGCTTCCGGAAACGGGATGGGGTGGAATATGTTCCTTGGAGGTCGTGTGACCAGAAATGCCAATGGACTACCAGACACTTATATTTCGGTAAACACCAATGGCGGTGCTTTTTTCTATTCGCTTTTTGACCAGACTTTAAGGGATAAGTACGCTATTTATAAGGACAAGCAAATAGATACTATCGCAAATGACCTTGGATACAATTCATTCGACAGTCAAAGCCAGGCCAATGATTATGTCAACTATATGGATAGGGTCCAGGCTGGTGTATATGACATCCAATTGGATAGCTATAGTGTTAGTGCGCCTGGCTTGAATGAAGAGATTGTGGTTATTTATGATGAGGCCACCAATTCTCTGATCCCCATGGCCATGAAGAATCCACGGATCAAGATCAATTCCAATTTCGGGGATGCATTTTGGATTATTACGAACGAGGATGGCGTAGTCTATGAATTCTGGCAAATCGAAAAAACACATTCCTTTAACAACCTGGACATAAATACCATAGGAGGTGCGATCAAAGCAGTTACCGATATGGTATACACTTCTTCCTGGGTACTTACCAAAATGACGTCACCTAACGGAAGGGATGTATACGAGTTTGAGTATACTGATTTCCCGGTTTGGACCCAACCTGTTAATACGTGGGAAACCAAGCGAATTAGTTGGCCGGTAAACCCCAACAATCCCAGCGGAGTTTGGAATCATGAAGATGTCACCGTGAACAATAAGTATGAACTCTATCAAAAAGGGATCGTTCGGGTAAAGCACAATGAAAAGATCATTGTCGATGTGAATATGGGTATGCGCAGTGATCTTGAAACAGATTCGAAGGTGGAGTCTGTACAAATCAAAAGCCCGATTGATAGCAGTGTCGTTAATCACTTCCAGTTTCACTATACCTATTTTGGAACATCGGGAGGCAACCCGGAAATTGACCTGCGATTAAAGCTGGATTCCATTCAAATTGCGGGAAAGGGATATTCGGGAAGCGGACATGATTTTGAGAAGACCTATGCCTTTGAATACAATGATCCCGCTGGAATGCCAGATAAGAAGTCCTTTTCGCAGGATCGATTCGGGTTTTATAATGGAAGGTCCAATTCAGAACTCTACCCAAGCTGGGCCTTATCGTCTAAGACCCTGGCCGGAGCAAACAGAGATTTCTATGAAACGTATGCCCGCAAAGGAATATTAGAAAAGATCACCTATCCCACAGGAGGGTTTTCAGAATTCGTATATGAAACCCACTTGCCGCAGTCAAACGGCGCGGAGTTTAATGGCTTCCGAATTGCTTCCATAACTGATTATACAAAGGCCGGAACCAAAGTAATGATGCGCACTTTCGAGTATCAGGACCAGGTTGAGAACACAGAGGGGAAGCCAATATTTAAGTATTGGGTGACAGAACCATCCGATCTAAATGGAACTACGACAACCCGATATCATCGCATGAGTGTGGGAGCGGTGGGGAATCAACCCTATTTTACGTATGGAAAGGTTATCGAGAGAAGGAAGAATCCGAATAATACGCTTGCCAATTTTGGTGAAACAGTACATGAGTTTTATAACAGTGGTGTTGATGGCGTTGTAGTAAGTGCGGGAGCCCCATTTGCATCCAGTTATTATGCGAACGTGGACAAAGGACAACCAAAGAAGCAAATAGTAAAGGATGCCGCAGATGTTTCCCTGGTGACTACAGATTATACCTACGGATCTGACATCTCCAATTTTTACGGATGGATGGTGGAAGATGATCCCGGGAAGGCCATCTATTTTGTGCGATCAGAACAGGTCGGTCAGAGATTTGTGGTAAGCCATGTTAAGGGGGTTCCGGATATGATGGGAGGTATTTCTCCTCCGTTACCCTGTAACTGTTGGCTTAATGGAGGTTTAGCAAGAATCAAATTTAACTATACCTATACTTTTCCCGAGTATTTAAAGTCATCATCCACGATCTCTACGGAAAGCCTTGATGGGAATTCAGTTATTCGTACTGAAAGCTCGACCTATGATAGCGGTATTGGCTATTTGTTGCAAGAATCTACGACATCTACAAGCGATGGCAAGGACCTGGTGACGCGATATCAATATCCTCAGGATTTCGGGGGAGATCAAGTAATGGATGACCTAGTTGCAGCGAATCGTTTGAATCTGCCAATTGTCTCCGAAATATGGTTGAAAGAAGGTACTAATGAAGAATTACTAAGCACTCAAAAAAGCTTGTACAATGACTTCGGGAACAATCTTATTTCACCTAAGTCAATCCAAACTTCACGAAGAAATGACCCATTGGTCACAAGGGTAGTAATCGATGACTATGATGACCATGGTAATCCCATTCAAATGCGACAGGCCAATGGAACGCCTATTAGCTATATCTGGGGGTACGACGGTCTTTTCCCGGTCGCCAGGATTGAGAACGCGAGCTATTCGCAGGCCACGGATGCATCGATTGGCCTTGATATGAACAAGATCAACAACCCTGCAGATGAGGATGAACTTAGAACAGAGATCGATAAGATTCGACAGGCATTACCCGGTGTTATGGTGACCACCTATACCTATAAGCCTCATTTAAAAGTAGGAAGTATAACGGATCCCCGGGGATATACCGGCTATTTCCACTACGACAGCGAGAATCGATTCGAGTTTACTACTGGAGAGGACCTTAAGGTGATCACCCGAAACGAGTACAACTACCGAGTGAACAACTAAATCATCAGGAATTATGAAAAGAATAGTAATTATAACAGCAATGGTATTGGCTTTTCCCTTCCTGGTGAAAGCGCAAACCGTAACAGAGAATTATACCAAGTCCACGGTGTATCAACAGCCATATAGTTGGAATCAGGTACAGCAAGGCAACGTGCCCAACAGTGACAAGATTGAAAGTGTTCAATACTTTGACGGATTGGGGAGACCAAAACAGTCTGTGGCTCAGCGGGCCGGGGGTAGTGAGGAGAACCTGATCACTCCTTCCTATTACGATGGTATTGGAAGACAGGTAAAACAGTTTCTTCCGTTTCCGACTTTGGTTGGACCCAATGGAGAGTATTACGATCCAAACGGGATTACATTCGAGCAGGAAATCAAGGACTATTATAAGTTGAAGTTTCCCGATGACTTCTTCCAGGGGACTAATTTGATCCCGGACTATGATAATCCGTACAGTGAGCAGGTGTTGGAAGCTTCACCACTGAGCAGAGTCATGGAGACCGGAGCACCTGGTTTCGACTGGCATGTGACGTATAACAATCACACAATTCAAAACGAATATAAGACCAATGGCATTAATGAGGTAAGGCACTTTGCTGTAAACTTTGGAGTTGATTATTCTGATCCAAACCTGACCTATAAGGGAGAGTATGCCGCAGGAGAATTGTATAAGAATGTCACTAAGAACGAGAATTGGACAGTGCTTGACGGCACAAATAATACCATCGAAGAATACACAGATAAACGGGGGCAATTGATTTTGAAACGCACGTTTGAGGCTGCGAATGTTCTTGACACGTATTATGTGTATGATGATGAGGGCCAACTCACTTATGTTTTATCTCCGGAAGCCTCTGAGAGTATTCTTATTGGTAGTAGTATTGATATTACGGTTCTTGATCAATTTGGATACCAATACAAGTATGATTATAGAGGAAGGATATCCGCCAAAAAGATCCCAGGGAAGGGTTGGGAAAATATCATATATGATACCCTCGACCGTCCTATATTGACACAGGATGCCGAACAGGCACTTGAGGATGAATGGTTGTTTACAAAGTACGATGCCCTTGGAAGAGTGGCCTACACAGGGATACTATCAAACTATGATCCGAACAAGAGTCAAGGTGGGAACAAGAGCTTGGGAGGGAATAAGAGTGCCGGTTTGCCATTATATGAGAATCAGACAAGTACCAATCCCACTTCGATCAATGGTACTACGGTTTATTACTCGAATCAGGCATTTCCGAATACAAATATTACCGTACTCACAGTGAATTACTATGATGAGTATGTGGATATGGGTGGAGTTGCCACCCCTCCGGCAACCAACGTCTATGGAGACAGCATAACAACCAATTTACAGGGCTTAGCTACGGTAACAAAAGTTCGTGTATTAGAAGGTCATTTGGACCCCAATCCTACCCAATATTGGATGACGAGTGTTACCGGCTATGATGAAAAGGCACGGCCCATTTATGTGGCCTCGGAGAATCCATATTTGTTTACTACAGACAAGGTGGAATCCGATCTGGATTTTACTGGGAAGCCAGACGAAACTACTACCATACATTCAGTCACGGGGATAGTTCCAAATACTATCACAATCAAGGACTATTTTACCTATGATCATATGGGGAGATTGCTAAGTCAGACACAAAAGATAAATAGTGATCCCTTACAGCGTATTGCAGATAATGAATATGATGAGTTGGGACGGTTAGTAAAGAAGGATGTGGGAGGGAAAGTTTCTTCCAATCAAGTTCTTCAGGAAGTAGATTACACCTATAACGTAAGAGGGTGGTTGACCAATATCAATGATATAGAAAGTCCCGTAAGTCAACTAGACCTATTTAACTTCCGAATCAACTATAACAATGTTGAGAACACTGCGAATGTAACAGCTTTGTACAATGGTAACATAGCACAAACATTGTGGCGAACAGATAATGGAGACACAGATATTCGAGGTTATAATTATCATTTTGACAAGCTGAACCGAATAACTCAAGCTCGTAGCATTCAGGGAACTTCTGTTTCAGGTTTGTCAGTGATTGACACCCACACTCTAAGTGGCATTACGTACGATCTTAATGGAAACATTGAAACCCTGATTCGCCTGGGAACGGATGATACCAATAGTACTCCCGATGCCTGGGATATTTTGACGTATACCTATCAAGGAAATCAGCTTATGCGGGTGGAAGATGCTAGCGCGCATGCCACGTACAAACATTTTGGATTTGACAATGGCAATGTAGGGACCGATGACTATTCGTACGATAAGAATGGAAATATGACGGTTGATGCTAACAAGGATATTACGGGAATTACATATAACCACTTGAACCTTCCGGAGGAAGTGACCCTAGCCAATGGGATTCAAACGATTGGAACTATTGAGTACATCTATGACGCATTAGGGGTTAAATTAAGGAAACGAGTTATTGATAATCAGAATACCACCATTACAGATTATGCAGGAGGTTTTATCTACCAGAATGGAGACTTACAATTTTTTACACATCCTGAGGGTTATGTGGAGAAGAAACCTGCCAGTGGCGGAGGTATTGAGAAATCTAAGAACCTTGGAGGGCCTGCCCCTACAGAGTTTAGCTATGTCTTCCAATATGTAGATCATTTAGGGAATGTACGCCTTTCCTATTCGGATAGTGATGAAAATGGTACTATTGCTACTTCCGAGATCATTGAGGAGTCCAATTATTACCCCTTTGGCCTAAAACAAAAAGGATATAACAATAATGTCCTGGGAGGGAATAGTGTTGCGCAGCAGTGGAAGTACAATGGTACTGAATTGAATGAGGATTTTGATGTCAATTGGTACGAAATGGAAGTGCGCCAATATGATCCGGCGATTGCCCGATGGACCGGTATAGATCCTGTAACCCACTTTCGTTTTTCGACTTATAGTGCGTTTGACAACAATCCAGTATACTGGGCTGATCCTAGTGGTGCTGATGCGACAGGAATGATCCCCCTATCCTATCAAAATTTTATAGAAACAGGTGATGCGAGTGGAGTTGGATTTGGTGGATACACGGCATCAGGAGCTCCGTTAGGAGGAGGTAGTAACCCGCGCAAAACTGACGACACTGGGATAGCTACTAAGTACGATAAATCAAAAACTGTTATTGTAGAATCACATCTTGTTTTATATGGTGGAGAAGCAACTGAAGAATTGGCAGGAGCAATTCAAAATGAAATTTCTCAACAATACAATTCTGCTGGTTCATTGGAGAATGGAGTGCCTGCGACGATTATGGTTGAGGGTGAGGAGTACACTGTTCTTTTTAGAATAAGTGTTGAGGTTGTATCTGAGAAAGAGGCAATAAAAATGGCCAATAGCAACAAGAGCGCCTTGGTAAACTTTATAAGAGTAGAAAAAACCAATGACATAGGCCGTTCATACATGTCTGCTTTAGGGTCAAATTCTGGATTTTGGCAATTGGATGATAAATTGGGAACTTCTAGCACAGCTCCTCATGAATATGGCCATGGATTTTACTTGGATCATGATGACCCTGATCAAAGAGGTGCAGGAAATCCTAGTATAATGGCGGCAAGGGGAACTCTTGTTGATTCTGAGTATCAATGGAATCCTAAAGCCAGGCCAGGAGATTATGGAGGAACCGTAAAACCTGTTTATCGTCAAGTTTTACAACAAAATATAAATATGATCTTTCGAAATGTTACATTTGATAGTAATGGTAAGGCGAATTTGGGAAAAATTGACAACATTATTTATGGAAAAAAAGGGAATAAGATTAATTAGTATTATGTTCTTGATAGTATTGAGTTCTTGTGCCAAAATTGGTCAGGATGATTTGTCCAGTTGGAGGAAAGACCGCTATGGTTGTGAAGGGCATAGAGATCAGGAAATGTTAGAAAGGATACTAAAAGACGTAGATCTTAATGCAATATATCAATCTGATCTTAATCGATTATTGGGAAGGCCCGATACTGTTATTTATGATGCGGAGTTTATGTTTCATAAATACTATTTCAGTGGTCGTTGCAAAGCAGGAAAAATTGTTGATTCCATTGATCATTGCTTCGCTCAATTCAGATTTGACCATTTTAAAAAACAGATTGTGGATCATAAAACAGTTTGTTGGTGATCGTCCAAATTGGTTTAGATGCGTTGGTGTGAGGCATTAACTTAATGCGATTAGCCCACCACAGCTCCTTTAATGGGGCTGTGGTTCTTTTTTACAACACCTCCCCCATAATCGCCTCAACCACCTCGGGATTCAACAGGGTTGATGTGTCTCCTAGATTGGAAGTGTCTTTATGGGCAATCTTACGTAGGATACGCCGCATGATCTTACCCGAGCGGGTTTTTGGCAGGCCCGGGGTGAACTGGATCTTATCCAGCTTTGCGATGGGGCCAATACGCTCGGAGATTAACTGATTGATCTCCTTCCGCAGATTGTCGTGATTCCGGGTTTCGCCAACTTCTTTTAAGATCACATAGCCGTACAGGGCGTTTCCTTTAATGTCGTGCGGGAAGCCTACAATGGCACTTTCGGCCACGGCAGGGTGTTCGTTGACCGCATCTTCGATAGGGGCCGTGCCGAGGTTATGTCCTGAGACTATGATTACGTCGTCTACCCGGCCGGTAATACGGTAGTAACCCACGGCATCGCGCAGGGCGCCGTCACCCGTGAAGTATTTGTTTTCAAAAGCAGAGAAATAGGTATCTCGATAGCGTTCATGATTTCCCCAAATAGTGCGGGCCATCGAAGGCCAGGGAAACTTGATGCACAAGCGGCCGCTGACCTGATTGCCGTCAATTTCGTTACCTTCTTCATCCATCAATGCCGGTTGAATACCGGGCATAGGTAATGTCGCAAAAGTTGGAATGGTAGGTGTAACAAACGGAATGGGAGAGATGAGTATTCCCCCGGTTTCGGTTTGCCACCAGGTATCTACAATGGGACTTTGCTTCTTTCCAATATTATCATTGTACCAGTGCCAGGCTTCTTCATTGATAGGCTCACCTACGGTACCCAAAACTTTCAATGAAGACAAATCATACTTCTCCACAAAACCCAGTTTCTCCTTAGCGAGTGCACGGATGGCCGTTGGCGCCGTGTAAAACTGATTCACTTTGTGCTTCTCTACGATCTGCCAGAAACGGCCCCAATCGGGATAGGCGGGTACGCCTTCGTACATGAGGGTAGTGGCACCATTGGCAAGTGGGCCATAAACAATGTAGCTGTGTCCGGTGATCCAGCCTATGTCGGCCGTGCACCAATACACGTCATCTTCAGTATATTGAAATACGTTTTTAAACGTAAACCCGGTGTACACCATATAACCCCCGGTGGTGTGTAACATCCCTTTCGGCATACCGGTTGAACCTGAAGTGTACAGTATGAATAACGGATCTTCAGCATCCATAATTTCCGGAGAACAATCGCCATAAGCATCTTGCATCAGAGGCTCCAACCAATGGTCGCGGCCTTTCTCCATATGAATATCCGATCCTACCCGCTTAGCGACCAATACGCTTTCCACGCAAGGGCAGTCCGTCAACGCCTCGTCCACGATCCCTTTAAGATCAATAGTCTTAGGGCCTCTAAAGGATCCGTCACTCGTGATCACCATTGTGCATTCACTATCGTTAATCCGGGTAGACAGAGCCGTTGAAGAGAATCCTGCAAATACTACGGAATGAATGGCACCAATCCGCGCACAGGCCAATACCGAAACGGCCAGCTCCGGGATCATAGGCAGGTAGATACATACTCTATCTCCTTTTTTGATGCCCATCTCCTGAAGGAGGTTCGCCATTTTGCACACCCGTTCATGTAATTCCCTGTACGTAATGTGCTGGGCTTCTTCGTCCGGATTGTTAGGTTCAAAGATGATGGCTGTTTTGTCGCCACGAATGTGGAGGTGACGATCCAAACAGTTTTCAGTAATATTCAGCTTCGCTCCTTCAAACCATTTCACTTCAGGCTTGGTGAAGTCCCAGGACAGCACATTGTCCCAGCGTTTACGCCACAGGAAATGCTCTTCAGCAATCTCTTCCCAAAAGGTTTCAGGATGATCCACTGATTTGCGATATACATGAAAATACTCTTCGAGAGATTTGATATGATAGTTGCTCATAGTTCAGAAGAAAAAAGCGAAATTCAGAACGTCCAAGATACTAATTTTGGACATCACGCTCACGGGCTTTTTTCCGGAGATAGGCACTGGCTACAAAGAAGAATCCCAGGGTGATTATGATTAGACATAATACCAGGGTCACTATAAAGAAGTTGGGTCCGCTGAAATTGAAATAGTAGAGCATGGCAAATCCAAGGATAAGAACCGCTGTTCCACCCAACACCTCGTTTTTCCAGGCCCATAGTGAGGCAAGAAGAAGTGCCAGCCAGGGCAGTGCGTTCGGGCTGTTCTTCCAGATCCCCACCTCTTCGGCACCGGAGAACAGGGCAAAGACAATAACTAATACACTGATAATCAATGTTCCGAAACGGGCGATCATTCGAAACCAATGTGCTGCTCTGGGAACTTTCATAGGAATTTGGTTCTTCAATTAAGAAAGGTACACCCATTTAACAGCATGGAAAATGATGAAAATCAGTTGAATCTTCATTTATGGGAGAAGCAAGGGTTTTACCTGCAAGCATCAATATTATCAAGTACCTCCTGGTAATCGGAAAGCAGTTGTTCCGAAATCTGTTTTTCGAATTCGAGTATGCTGATGATCTCTCTCAGTTTTCGTTGCTTAAGGGCCTCCGCAGCCTTGTCGAGTTCTTTCTGAACCCGCCGCTGTAGCAAATAAACACCTTCGAGCCCGTACAGGCATTCATAATCGAATTCCCTGGCAATATTAGTGGAACGTGTTGTTTCCCAGGCGATTTCAGTCAGCTCCGGAAGCTCCAGTTGTATAAATGTTCCCCCTTGATATTTATAAATGCCATCGCCTACTTCGGCCGAATCCGTGATTCGGAAAAATCTGGGATATTTCTTCTGAAGTTCAGCCATCTCATGGGGTAGGGCGACAGCTTCGGAAGGAGTATCGGTATAGTACTTTTTATAGGTGGCAAAAGCTTCAAGCACCAGATCATTTTTTTCCTCGGTGAACTGTAGCTCTTCAAGATTGCTTTCCACTTCCTCTTTTATTTTGGCAATGGCCACGCTCTTTTGTTCCCGGGCATTTCGCGAAGTGTTCCAATCGTTAAACCAAATAGCGAGGTTGATTCCAATGAAAATGAGCAGGATCTCTCCGATGATGTATTTCCAGTTAAAGTTTTTTCCCAGTCTGAAAAATCGCATAGCAAGGCATTTAGCAGATTTAAAGGTAAAAAATCCGGTCAAATCCGGATACGTAAATTAGTAGTACATTTAGGATTCTGAAAATTAGCCGACTATGCGCGCCATCCTCGTCCTTTCCATAGCTCTGTTCATGAGTCCTACTTTGTTATCTCAGAATAAAACCGAAATAGACAGCCTGCTCACTGTATATGAAAAGCAAGCGGAGGACACTTCCAAAGTACGCACATTAAATGCCATTGTAAAGTACTATATGTATCGCGACGGGGCAACAGCAAAAGAATACGCGACCAGGGAGCTAGCCCTGGCGACGAAGCTAAACGATATCAAAGGGCGGTCGGCGGCCCACTATCAATTCGGATCGATCTATTTAAGTTTGAGTAAAGAGGATTCCTGCCGTTATCACTACGAAACGGCTCTGGATTTTGGAAGGGAAACCGGCGAACACGTATTGATCTCGCAGGCCATGAATGGTTTGGGAACCCTCGAGTTCAACCTTGGGAACTACGATGCCGCGGCGCTAATCAATAATGAGAATAGAGTGTTGAATGAAGCAGCCGGGGACACCATGGGGATAGCCCTCAACTATGAATTTGATGCCAGGGTGAATCAAAATAAGGGCTTTTATACAATTGCTTTGGATAAACTGGTTATCGCTAATGAGCTGTACGAGCAATTAGGGGCGGAGATTCGACAGGGCGATGCGATGAAATTAATGGGGACCCTGGAGATGAATTTTGGCGATCTCGATAATGCCATAAAATACATTGAGGAAGCCCTGGTGATCTACCAAAAACATGAAGACGTGCTGTATGAAGCTGAGGTGCTAAATGACCTGGGGTCTGTGTATCTCATGAAAGAAGCCTACGATACGGCTTCCGATTATTTGAACCAGTCTTTGGAACTATGCAGGAAGTTAGATTCAAAGTACATTGCCATATCTGTCTTACACAATTTGGGAGATATTGCGATTATAAAGAAGGAATACGGAGCAGCCAGTCAATATTTGGAAGAGAGTTTAGCGATGTCTCAAGAGATCAAATCGGGACGAAAGGTGGCCATATCTCAAAGAAGACTGGCAAACCTTTATAATAAGACCAATCGTCCGGATAAGGCGATTGAAATTCTAGAGCCTTCCATTGCATACGGCATTCAAAACAACAATGCCTCCGTTCTACAAAATGCGTGGCTAGCCAGAAGCAATTCCTATAAGATGCAAGGGAATTATCAGAGTGCACTTGTGGATTATAGAAAGGCCGCGAAGATTCAAGATTCACTATTTGATGTGGAACGTTCCCGGCAGGCGGAGGAGATGCGGGCACAGTTTGATTTGGAACGCAAGGAAGATCAGTTGGCACTGCAGGAAAATGAGATTGCCATGCTGGAACAACAAGAAACCATTAGTAGCCAGCAGCGGTTGTTGTTGATACTTGGATTGATTTCGGTATTGATAGCTTCCGGGTTAGGTTTCTATTCGTTCCGTCAAAAAATGAAGCGCAATAAAGCTGAAAAAATGAAGGTGGATGCCGAATTGGAATTTAAGAAAAAGGAACTGACTACCCATGCGCTGCATCTGGCTAAGAAGAATGAAGTATTGTTGAGTTTGAAGGAGAAAGTCGAAAACCCGGCAGGCGAGAATGTGAATTATAGAGATGTCCTAAATACGATCAATTTTGATTTGAAAGACGAACAAAACTGGAAACACTTTACGCAGTACTTCGAGCAGGTCCACAAGGATTTCAGTAAAGAAGTGCAGCAGCGCTATCCTGATATTACCCTAAGCGAATTGCGATTGATGGCCTTGCTGAAAATGAATCTTACTTCCAAAGAGATTGCCAGTATGCTCAATATTACGTCAGACGGTGTGAAAAAAGCACGTCAACGTTTGCGTAAAAAGATGCAATTAACGCCAGAAGATTCTCTGGAAGCCACGGTAATGAGTATCTAGGAACCCCTTATTTTACTGATAGTTTCAGGCTGTACCCCCTTTGTACCCCCTCGAATTTTGGAGTTCTTTTTTTACGCCAATAGGTTTGTGGTGTCATTAGTTTGACAACCATTGTTTTGTGGCATACTGCACGGCGAAGAGCTGCAGATCTTTCCCCGCAGTTTGCACAGAACATAGTAAAACCACAAAACCCATTATGATGAAAAATTCAGTAAAATCATTAGTAATTCTTTTTGCCCTATGCCTGCTTGTGGTCGTTTCCTGCAGTAAAGAAGATTCACCACCACCGCAATTAACGGCAGCAGATTTCACCACCACGATTGAAGAAAATCCCCAACAGGGAGATGTTCTTGGAACGGTAGTCGCCAGTGCATCCGAAGGCGTCACTTTTTCGATTGCCAATAGTGATCCTCAAGGAGCTTTTGCGGTAAATGCAACCACCGGAGAAGTAACTGTGGCCGATGCCTCCCTATTCGATTTTGAAACCAGGACCAGCGCTACTGCCAACGTTAGCGTGGAGAACGGTACTCAGCAAAGCTTTGCCAGTGTATTTGTGACCATCACGAATGCTGATGATATTCTAACGCTTCTCACCACCTCACGTCAAGCGTATATGGATGAAACTTCAGGCTGGGTTCAAATTACCGAAGCCGAATACAACTTGCTCGCCGAACGCATGGCTGATATCTTTAAAGTAGGTGTTTCCGACTTTGACTACGGTCCAAAGGATGGAGACTTTATATCTAATATCACGATTTCGAATTCAACGAATATCACCATCCCGTTTGGCAGCTATTTCTTCGCTTTCAGGTATACGGCCTCAGAAAACGTGCCGGAGGGTCAGGTGCGGCCTAAGATCAGTAACTCAGGTCCCATAACAGGATTCACGGGACAGGGACCACTCCCGCCTCATGAAGAAGGGGATGTGTTCTTTGTGAAAAAAGGACAGAATGAACAAACGACTGCTGGTCAGGCATATTTAGCATTGTACACGCCCTACCAATCCGGCTGGGTGGAGAACACCTCGAATACCCTATACTATCGTGTTGGCAACGGCAGTGATTTACCGTTGACGACAACACCCTTTCAAGCCCTTCAGCAAGGGTTAACGACTACCCTTAAGCAGTGGGATTAGCCACAGATGTTTCAAAAAAACCCGCAAGAAGATTGCGGGTTTTTTATTTCTATATACCCTTTCCGAAGGAAAGAATATGTCCGTCGGGATCTTTGATATCGAAGTCTCGCATCCCGTAGTCGCGGTCTCCTATATCAGTTAAAAAGGAGACGCCTTTGGCCTTTAATTCGGAATACACCGCGTCCACATCATATGGAAAAATGTACAATGCCGTATGTCCCGAAGTGGTCACTGTTCCATCTGAAAGGGACAGATGAATGCTAATGTCATCACGCTTTAGCACGGCGTACGATACAGGGTCTTCCCAGGCAAAGGTGACTTCAAACCCCAGTTGATCACGGTAAAAAACAAGAGAGCGCTCCATATCCGAAACAGGGAATATCGTGGCGCTGTGCGAAAGAGCAGTATTCGGTTTATTCATATAACTTCTGATATTCTTTTCTGTCAATTTTATAGTACAGGGAGTCTACAATACCCTTGCAGGCATCCTCTTTCCAAAAAGTCATGCCTATTTTCTCCAATACCCGTACCGAAGCCGGGTTTTCACGAGCAACACGCCCTATGATCTCGTCCATTCCAAGTGCCAGGAACCCATAGCCTAAAGAGGCCAGAGCCGATTCGGTCGCATAGCCTTTTCCCCAGTCTTTTCGGAAGAAGCGATACCCCAGATCGATGAGGTTTTGTTCGTTGAGCTTAAGCCCGCACCAGCCTACAAACTCACCGGATTCCTTCACTATAACAGCCCACCGGCCATATCCGTTACGATCGTAATCGGGATAATTCCTAAGAAACTCCGCAACCTGTGCTTCCGATTCGAACGGAGGATCCCCGGTCCAACGAATCACTTCTGGGTCTGAGTTGAGTTCGAACATGGCTTTTGCATCGGAGACTTCAAGTTCGCGCAGTAGCAGCCGTTCGGTTTCGAGGATTTTGTTCATTGTTAGTGGGTAGAGGTTAGTTGTTGGTATTGAGATATTTGTTTAATTGTTGAACCGTGTAATCGGTTAATCGTTGAATTGGTTAATCGTGTAATCGTGCAATTTTCAAATTAATTGGTTCTTAGTCTCTGCGAGCTCAGTACTTCACTGAGAGAAGCAGACTGCCTCTTTAATGGACAGTTTGCCACGTCGTTTCACTCCTCGCAAAAGACGTCGTTTAGTATTGCGTATTTAGTATTGAGGTTTTTTTGTTTATCTGTTTAATCGTGTAATCGTGCAATTTTCAAATTAATTGGTTCTTGGTCTCTGCGAGCTCAGTATTTCACTGAGCGAAGCAGACTGCCTGTTTGAGGGACAGTTTGCCACGTCGTTTCACTCCTCGCAAAGGACGTCGTTTAGTATTGAGTAGTGAGTATTTAGCATTGAGGGTTTTTGTTTATCTATTTATCTGTTTAATCGTGTAATTGTTTAATTGAGTAATCGTCAAATCAATCTATCTCCCATCTTCGGGCATCTAGCTTCCAGCCCTTGATTATTCAACATTCGTATTTCGATATTCATCATTTATTAAGCGCTTCCCCAGCTCCACTGGGTATCCGTATGTTTTCCACAATCTCCTGAACCTCGGCCGGAGCAGGTTTAAAGATCCAATTCACCGTTAAGGCCACAATAAAGTTAACGATCATAGCGACAGTTCCGAAGCCTTCCGGGGAAATTCCGAACCACCAATGTGCTTTCAGTCCTTCTACCGCGTCCTTTCCACCATCAAATAGTCCGAATTTAAACTTCAGCATATAGAACAGCATCAACGAAATTCCTATGACCATACCCGCTATGGCACCTTCCTTATTCATGCGTTTGTAGAAAATACCCAGCACGATGGCCGGAAAGAAGGAAGCCGCCGCCAGTCCGAAAGCCAGAGCGACCACTGCGGCTACAAATCCGGGAGGGTCAATTCCGAAATACCCGGCAACCACAACGGCAAAGACCGCAGAAATACGGGCCGCCATGAGTTCACCTCTTTCGGAAATGGTGGGTTTGAATACTTTTTTGATCAGATCATGGGAAATGGAGGAGGAAATAACCAGTAACAAACCGGCTGCCGTGGATAGTGCTGCCGCAAGGCCTCCCGCTGCTACCAGGGCGATGACCCAATCGGGTAGATTCGCGATCTCCGGATTGGCCAGTACCATAATATCCTGATCTACGGTAAGCTCGTTGGTGGCTTCATTGGCTACGTATTGTATTCTACCGTCCTTGTTCTTATCATCGAAGCTAAGCAGGCCTGTTTCTTCCCAATTGGTGAACCAGCCCGGCATGTCTTCATAGGGCTGCCCGCTTACCGTATTCAATAAGTTGGTTTTAGCGAACACCGCAACCGCAGGGGCGGTGGTATATAGGATCGCGATGAGCAATAAGGCAATCCCGGCCGACTTCCGGGCGTCTCTAACCCGTTTCACGGTAAAAAACCGAATGATCACATGTGGGAGTCCGGCCGTCCCTACCATGAGGGCCAGGGTAATGGCAAAGACATCCATCCTGCTTTTGGTGCCATCGGTGTACTCGGTGAAGCCTAATTCGGTAGACAGACCGTTCAGTTTTTCCAGCAAATAGGTGCCCGATCCATCATTCAGCGTATCTCCCATACCCAGCTGGGGAATGGGGTTGCCGGTCATTTGGATAGAGATGAAAATGGCAGGCACCATGAAAGCGAAAATCAGCACGCAGTACTGCGCTACCTGGGTATACGTGATGCCCTTCATTCCGCCCAAAACAGCATAAAAAAGGACGATGAACATGCCGATGACCACCCCAAGATCAATGTTTACCTCAAGGAATCGGGAGAATACAACTCCTACACCCCGCATCTGTCCGGCGATATACGTGAACGAGACGATAATGGCGCAGATAACGGCCACAATTCGGGCTGTTTTCGAATAGTACCGGTCTCCTATGAAATCCGGAACGGTAAATTTTCCAAACTTCCGAAGGTAAGGCGCCAGCAATAACGCGAGCAATACATATCCGCCGGTCCATCCCATGAGGTACACCGAGCCATCGTAGCCTGCAAAGGCAATAATCCCGGCCATGGAGATAAACGAGGCAGCCGACATCCAATCGGCGGCTGTTGCCATTCCGTTGGCCCAGGGAGAAACACCTCCACCCGCTACATAGAACTCTTTGGTGGAGCTTACGCGGGACCAAATGGCAATACCGATGTACAGCAGAAAGGTGATCCCAACAATGACGAAGGTCCAGATCTGAACGTTGCTCATGAGGCCTCGTTTTGAGGGTCGTCCTTATCGTAACCGTACTTTTTATCCAGGCGGTTCATGAGGTATACATAAACGAAAATGAGGACGACAAAGACATAAATAGATCCTTGCTGAGCAAACCAAAAGCCCAGTTTGAAGCCGCCTAGCGGAATTTGATCCAGTTGTTCTTTGAAAAGGATTCCGGCGCCATAGGAAACGGCAAACCAGATGGCGAGCAGGAGGAGTAAGTACTTCAGATTAGTACTCCAATAGGCCTTCGCCTTATTTTTTGATGTCATAGAAGGTTGGTTTCGATCTGCAATTGGAAAGATACGAAACCGGGTAAGAACGAACAACTAGCGGTTATCCCCAACCATTCGGGTCTTCCTTAAATCGAAGGACAGATTCCTTTTGGGTAGGGTCCAGGTAGTTCATTTCAGTAGCAGCCTCCAGGAGGGTGTTGAGGTCACAGAGTGAATAATGCACTACGTCGTTTTGTTGGAATCTCTCAACGGATACCGGGAATCCGTAGGTAACAATGCTGATGATGGCCATAACTTCCAGATTGGCATCCTTGATGCCGTTTATCGCCTTTAAGCTGCTCCCTCCGGTGGAAACCAGGTCTTCGATAAGTACAACCTTATCACCTTCGTTGTAATCGCCTTCAATCTGCTTTTTGAGTCCGTATTTCTTGGGCTCCTGACGCACATAGGTGAAGGGTTTTTCCAGGCGATCGGCCGCCAGTATCCCCATGGGAATTCCTCCTGTGGCCACACCTGTAACCGAATCGCAACCGGGGAACTTGTCCCTGATAAGGTTCACAAAGGCATTCAGCACCACATTCCGGCTTTCAATATGTGAGTTGATCTTCCGGTTGTCACAGTAAATGGGTGATTTGATTCCGGACACCCAGGTAAAGGGATCGTCAACACTGAACTTTACACAGCCAATTTTAAGTAATTCACGCGCTACTTCATGGGCATTTGCAGAAAGGTGGTAGGTGGTTGTATCGGCCATAGACGAAAAGAGAGTATGAGGTTTATTTTACTGGGGGCAAAGGTAAATACAAAATTTGTATGAGCTACAAATTTTGAGTTTTAAGTGTTGAGTTATAAGTTTTGAATTTACCCACACCTCACACCTCACTGCTAACTGCCACTGCTTACTAAATACTGTCAACCGGAAGTTCCTTTTGTTGCAGGTTTCAAGTTATAAGTTTTAAACTTTAAGTTTGACTAACAACTAACAACTAACAACTAACCAGGTGGATTTTCATAAAAATCGTCGGAAACAACAAGAGTCGTTAGTTCCACGGTATGCCCATCCGGATCGCGGGTATAGATGGAGTGAAAGTAGGTGTGATCTGAAAAGGTGTATGAGAGACCTAAATCCTCATAGTGTTCTCTGGCTTTCTGAAAGTCTTCATTGGACACATTGAAAGCAAAATGGTCAATCTTCACATTCCTGGATGTTTGATCAAGTGTCGGATGATCTGTATTAGCGGGAAAGACTGCAATCCCGGTCGTGCCGGCAAAAAGGAAATAGGGCGCGGGCGTCCATTCCGGGGGATGCACTTTCTTAAGTCCAAGGACACGCTCATACCATTGCGCCGTGGCATCCATGTCTTTTACTCGGATAGCAACGTGGTCTAGGAAGTTAATTTGAAATGGGATATTATTTTTCTTCATAGGTATACCAGTGGGTGACGAAAAGCACATCATTGTTATCATACCTCTGTTGCTTAACAATTCTGTTTTTATCGTCATATTGGGTCTTTATTCGATAAAAAAGTTCTCCATTTATTCCGGTTTTGACTTCTTGAGTTATATTACCCCTCGAATCTTTCTTTTGTCTGATTTTTAGTCTTTCAGGCCAGGGGGTGCCTGCATCCATAGGAACTACAGGGTCTGAATTCACAAAAAAATCATGTCCGTTTACAAGCGGATTGATATACTTTTCGTACATCAATAAATCATCCCAATAAGCGCTTTCCTTGATTCGATTGCCGGAGCCGTCGTAATCAAAGCAATAGTGATTTGGTTCGCCAAATGTTTCTTCAGTCGTATAGTAATCACTCATAAGCCCCTTGTTATTCCATAAGAAATAGTTGCTATATGTAGATTCTGTGTAACCCTTTGATGAAGATGTTGTTGAATCTTCGAGCTGATCTTTTGTTTGATGTTTGTTTTCGTTGCTAAACGTATATGTGGTGGTTGTGGTTTGAATGAATTGATTCTGGGAATTATATATGTAATCTATCCTCACACTGTCCCTGCTCATAACATCCATGAATCTTTTAATGACGGTTTTCTGCAGGGTATCTTCATATATGTATGAAATCTCAACATCGAGAAATCTTGTCACATGAGAATCCGTATACCCTTGGTATTTTTCGAAAACTTTGTTACCGCTTTTATCGAATCTGACGATTTTCGCAATGTGTCTCTCGGACGTTTCCGAATTTTTCAACTGATAAACGCTGTAGTTGGTATTAGCCCTTTGCCCGGATAAATTCGAGGCACAGACCAATAGAATGATCAAGTATAAATTTCGCATCTCATTTGATTAAATCAATCTCCTGCCACGAGGAAGGTAATTTTCCATTCGTTGTCTATTTTTTCCATACCCAGTCGGTAACCTATGGGAGACCAGATATAATCCCCGTGAACATAACCTTCCAGCCCATTTTCAGCAATGACATAGTACCATTCCACCTCATCGACGACCTGGTGTTTTTGATAGTCGATAGCAACGACATCATAGGTGAGTTGTCCCAGGACCTTCGAGGTTTTCAGATTGGGTTGATCGCGAACGTTCACATTACTGCCTATAATAGCCATGAACTCAAAAGCGTCATAGGCGGGGTCTTCCAGCCAGTTCGTATGCACATAAGGCAGAGCATAATAATCGCCCACAGAATACGAATCTCCGCCCATTTTAAGTATTTGCTTCAGTGTTTTCCAAAGGCGTTCCGGAGATTCAATCTCGTTCCAGTGTTCTTTAAATTCTTCGATGCCTCCATCTCCACCAAAACTCACGGTTACATTTTCATACAAAACAGACAGAACATAATCCATGTCCTCATTATCTACGGCCAGTTCGAGCTTATCCAGAAAGTAGGATAGCGATGAGTCGGTATAGGTCGCCTTTGGAGGAAGCAGTTTGACCGATGTGCCTTCTGCTTTATCGGTGTTAAGGGAGTCAGCATCGACGTCTTTGATTGCCGTGGTATCAATTTGTTGGACTGTTGCTGCTTCATCATCTACCGATCTTTCCTCCGGGGCCGTCGTGCTGTTCTTACATCCCGCGAGGGTAAGGGTCAGCAGACAAATGATCAGCAATGTGTTATGTGTCCTTCGTTTTGAAATCATGACAGCATCTTTTGGTAAAGATGAAAATTCTCGTCGTCGAAGCATACAAAGGTCACTCGTTCGACGTTCTTTGAGGTAAAGCCCTGGACAACGTTTATAGCGATACCGGCGGCCCGTTCCTTGGGGAACCTATAGATGCCTGTGCTAATATTCGGAAATGCGATCGTTTTGAGCCCGTATTCCTCTGCCAGCCTGAGACTATTCTCATAGCAGGATTGCAGCTTAACATCTTCCCTGGAGTTCCCACCATTCCAATGAGGGCCCACAGTATGGATTACTTTTTGCGCCGGTAGGTCTCCGGCCGTGGTAATGACCGCTTCACCCACTTTGCAACCGCCTTGCCTGCTCCGAATTTGCATGCATTCTTCCAAAATGGACGGTCCCCCGGCACGATGGATGGCACCATCCACACCACCTCCACCCAGCAAAGAAGTATTTGCTGCATTGACGACGGCATCAACATGGATTTTAGTGATATCACCTTGAAGAAGCTCAATTTTCATGATAGTAAATAACGGTCTTGTCTAAGTTAGGTATTCATTTCTGAAAAAACCAGTGTCTTAATACCGGGCCACTCTTCTTTGAGTACGCTATAATAAACAGTATCCCTTCGGAAACCATCGGACATTACCGAATGGCTTCGCAATGTGCCTTCAAACTTGCCACCTATTGCTTTGATGGCCTTTTGAGATTGTTTGTTTCGGGCGTCGGTTTTGAATTCCAGGCGCTCACATTTCAGTGTTTCGAATGCAAATGTCATAAGCAGGAACTTGCAGTGGCGGTTAAGTCCTGTACGATGAAAGTCCTTACTTACCCAGGTGGAGCCTATTTCCAGTCGGCTATCCTTATCAACGATATTCAGAAAACTTGTAGAACCCGCATAGGTGCGGGTGGGTTTATCGAAGATGACAAACGAATAACGTTCGCGATTCGCGCGTTTATCAAGACTGCTCTGCACATAATGAACCATATCTTCCCTGGTTCCGAAGGGATAGGACATGTACTTGCACAGACCCGGGTATTTGATCGCGATCGGAGTAAGCGCATCAACATGGGACAGTTCAAGCGGCTCAAGGCGCACCCGGTCATTTTCTAATACGATCTGTTCGTGAAATGGGAATTTCATAGATTGCTTGATCTATTTATAGTTCCGAATCCAGGTTTTCATAATGGCGATCAGTTCATTGAACGGAAGTTCGTCAATATCGTCCGGATTGAGATTCTCGCCTCTCATTTGTTCCTTAAAATCAAAGTGAAACTCGTTATATGCATCCCAGATAACGGTGTAGCTGGGGGTTTTTCTTTTTGGAAAAATGGCTCGGAACCAATTCCTCACAGCTTTGACCATGTTTATGGGTTGGTTGCCATGGTGTCTTATATCCTGCCCCGCAATATCCGAAAGCACCTTCTTATACCGATGGGGTTTGGCTTCGAGGATCAGATATTTCTTATTGGTTCGATAATAGGTTTTGCAGCCCACATCAATTCCCAGTTCGAAAGGCATATTGAATCGCGGGAGTCCTCCCTGGACCGTGGGTTCAATTCTGCTGATATCGTGAATGGAATACCGACTTTCTGAAATAAGTCGTTTTATTTCCGTTAAGCGCACATCGTCCGAATCCCGGGTTTGGGAAATCCTGGGTCGCAAATTGCAGTAGATAACTGTGAACAATAGGGGTTTTAGCAGGGGAAAGAAGTCGTCGTCAAAAGGACAATTTATAAAGAGGCTATTGTTATATGCCACTATCTGCGAATTTTCCCATCGCTTGTATGTACGACCATAAATGATGCCTTACCGGATCTAACCAATTCTTCTGCAGCTGCAATGGCATCGTTTTC
>CAZTLE010000051.1:0-22487 GCA_964614415.1 uncultured Aureitalea sp.
CGTTGATTTCTTTAAGCAACAACCCATAGGACGCCGATCCCCAGTTGTCGACGAACACATTATGCCGCATTTCAATCTGTTTGGAAAACATGACCGCTACACCTGCGCCATTATTTCTGAAGGTGTTATTCTCATAGCAGTCATTGTTTGAAAACATGAAGTGGAGTCCGTAGCGTACATTGTCCTCGCTGGTATTGCCGTTAAGGAAGCAGAAGTTGGCAAATTCCAGGTAGATGCCATCGCGAACACCTGAAATGTTATTGTTCAGTACCTCGATATGTTCGCTGTACCAAAGTTGGATTCCGTTGCCTGAATTGAACTCTTCCGTGGCCGTTCCTGCGATGATGTTGTTTTGAACGACGCCATGATTTGCTTTTTCAAGATAAATTCCGAAGAAAAGATTTTCCAGTACCATGTTCTGAATACGAAAATGATCACTTCGGGCAATTCGAATCGCTGCATAGTCCTCCGTATAGCTGGTTCCTACATTTATAACCCGAAGCCCGTCAAGCGTCACACTGTCTGAAACCACCTTGATGATCTCTCCTTTGAGGCCTCCGTCAATTGTTGGAAGCCCTTCTCCGATTATGGTAATGGGCTTATCAATCTCTAGGTTGTGTTCTTTGTAAAGTCCTTGTTTAATGTAAATAGTATCACCGGCCTGTGCCGATTCCAAAGCTTCCCGTATAGAAGAAAATTCACAGGAAGCACAGACTTCTATCGTCTGACCGAAGCCGGGAATAGTTGCGAACAGTAAAAAGGCGATATATAGGGTGCGAAGCACTGACATAATGAGAGTTAGTCAAGTTTATACCTCGCTCTGATCTCCTGCCAGTTGAGGAGTTCAGCCTGTTCAGCCTTTATCAAGTTTTGAGCGGTTTTGATGTCTTTGTTGGCACATAGGTTTCCTCCCATAGGACTTTGCACTTCATCGCTGATAAGGTATGTTGCGGTTGTAGCATCCATCCATTCGCCCGGAGAAGTGTAGTCGAACACTAACCAGTGACCCACATTTTCCGAAGCGTTGTTTTCCGAATCGTTCAGCATACATTCAATGGCATCATATGAATACACCCTTCCCTTGTTGGTCACAATTTGAGCTGCGAACTGCCGATCCACAATGGTCATGCTGCAGTAGTAGCAATGGTCTTCACCAAAACTGATCTCTTTGGGTCCTGTATTGCAGGAACATATAAATAGCGAGAGTACGGAAAGAAGTGCGAACGTTTTCATATTAACCGTTTTATGATTTTTCTTTTTTACCCACAACAAACGCAACCAGCGACAGGGCAATACCTAAAGCGAGCATATAAGCGCCCAGTTGGGGATAGGAGTGAGCTGTGAAGTTCAGAATCTGCTTGGAACCGAACAGGGGGGGTTGAAACCCCATAATAGTACCGTCCGGATTGGTAAACTTCATAATGGCCTTGGGATCCAGGTTATGTCCGTAATCATGTTCCCACAGATAGAAATCATAAATGCCCGCTGCGGCAAGCAGTGTCATTACAATAAACCAGACCAGATACCATTTGTGTCGTCCTCGTATGCCTATGAGTACACCGAGACCAAACATGATGAGAATGACCGTTGGGAATATCTTGAACTCCGGAATGGTCTCCGGGATGTATTTCATTCCCACGTAGTGATTCATGAGATTGATGTTCTTAATATCATGGGGGTTTTCGTCGGCGAAATCATTGATGTAAATGTCCATACCCAGCGGTATGGGGTATTGTGGTGCTTCGAGTTTGATATTCCAAAGAGGGAAAACAAAGAGCCCCAATATAAGTACCGAACTCACAAACATGAGCAAACGGGATTTCTTCATGGCGTTAAAATTTGATGCAATTTTTGGTGTACTTAACTTTAGACTTTGTTTTTTTACGGGCGGGGCTCATGGCCCCGCCCGCAATGAATACTAATCGCTACTAGTACCCATGAGAGATTGTTAATCTTCTCCAAGTGACCAGGAGAGTGGCAGACTGGAAGAAGCGGGTGAAACCCGAACATATCCCTGCATTTCCTGGTGTAATGCTGAACAGAAATCGGTACAGTAGAACGGCCATACACCTACTTGTTTGGGCTCCCAAACAAAGGTTTCCGTTTGTCCCGGCATGATGAGCAGCTCGGACGTATTGGCACCTATCATACTTATTCCGTGCGGAACATCATAATCCTGTTCCAGATTGGTCACGTGGAAGTATACTTTGTCACCCACTTTGATACCTTCAATATTATCCGGATTGAAGTGACTGCGAATGGTCGACATATACACGCGCACGGTTTTTCCGTCCCGTTCTACACGGGCTTCAGCTTCCGATTTAATGGCATAGGGATGCTCATTTTCTTCCAGTTTGAAGATCTTTCGGGAGTTGGCCATCACTATGTCGGCACGGATACCGGCGGCATAGTGTGGTTCACCTACGGTAGGGAAGTCAAGCAGCAATTCCATTTTATCCCCGCGAATGTCATATAGCTGGGCCGATTGTGTTACTTCCGGTCCGGTAGACAAATAACGGTCCTTGGTGATCTTGTTCATCGCAAGTACGTAATCGCCAAACGGTTCACGGGAGTTACCGCCCGGGATCATAAGGTGACCTACGGAATAGTAACACGGTTGACGGTCAAGTACTTCCCAGGTACCAACTTTCCACTTCACTACTTCCGAAGAGATAAAGAAGGTGGTATATCCATTGCCATTCGCATCAAATTCGGTGTGAAGGGGACCTAGTCCTGCCTGTTCCACAACACCGGCCAGAACATCTTCGAACTTCAGAATTGGGATTCCGTATGCCTCACCGTCAAAATTCTCTGCCTCTATGGCGGCCATCATTTTTGTGAATGAATGAACCGTTAGATTGGCGGATAGCTTTCCGTTACCCACGATGTATTCACCTGTAGGATCCACATCACATCCGTGGGGAGATTTTGGAGTAGGAAGCAGGTATACTAATCCGGGAAGTTCCGAAGCATCCAGCATTAGCACTTCATCCTTCATCGTAGAGGTCGCCATCTGGGTCTTTTCGTCGTAAACATTGTGTGCGTAGTTGGCAGGCACCTTGCGTCCTTTTCCTTCGGCGATGTATTCCTCGGCTTTCTTCCAGTTCACCGCGGCGATGAAGTCCTTGTCATTTTGAGAAGCGTTTACCTCCATCAGGGTGCTGGATTCTTCCGAATTATACGTAGAGAAGAACATCCATCCGTGAGAAGCACCACGTCCCGGGTGAGCAAGGTCATAGTCAAAACCGGGCATCAGGATCTGAAAGCTCAGGTCCATACCTCCGTCTTCAGGATCTACGCTTATAAAAGTAAGCGACCCCTTGAAGTTCCCCTTGTACTCTTTGATGGGCATATCCCTTTGTGGAATAGGTACCGAGAACCGGGTTCCTGCAACTACGTATTCTGTGTTTTCGGTGACAAATGCAGAACTGTGATTTCCCGCACTGTTAGGAATTTCCATGATCTCCGTGGTTTCGAAGGTCGTAAGGTCAATTTTTGCAATACGTGGGGTATTGTTTCCATTGATAAAAACCCAACGGCCATCTACAATACCATTGGTTTGAGAGATGTCAGGGTGGTGTGCATCATCCCAGGGTATAAATCCGTGAGAAGTGTTTAGCATGGGTTTGGTCTCCTCACTGTATCCCCATGCTTTTTCAGCATCTTGAGAGAAAACGGGGATGACCTTGAACAGGCGTCCTGACGGAAGTCCGTATACGGACAGTTGTCCGCTAAACCCTCCGGAGATAAAGGCGTAGTACTCGTCGTACTCACCTGGTGCCACATAGACCTTTTCGGCGGCATTAGAACCTAATGCGCCACTAGTTGTGTTTTGAGAGGACTGATTGCAGCCCCAAACGAAAATAACGGCTGCCAGTGATAGTGCTGTTTTTATAAGGATTCTCATAATAGTATGGTTTTTGTCTTAATTTGGTTAGTTAGCCGGTAAAATGACCTTGTCTACTACATGTACGATTCCGTTGCCCGCAGGGACGCTGGCAATGATTCTGGCGCCGCCAACATATACGTCATCTCCATCCACTTCGACCGGGATGTTTTCATTACTCGCCTGTCCCAGCGATTTGAATTTTTTGAGGAAATCCTTGGCGTATTTTCCCGGTGTCACATGATGCTTCAGGATGTAAGCCAATTTCTCCTTGTTTTCAGGTTTCAGCAGATCTTCCACCGTACCTTCAGGCAGTGCTGCAAAGGCGTCATTAGTGGGTGCAAATACCATAAGAGGGCCGGCATTTACCAGTGCATTCTCCAACTCGGCGGCTTGTACTGCCGCGACCAGTGTGGTATGGTCCGGAGAGCCGATGGCAATATCCAATACCGTAGGCGTGGCTTCATCGTCTTTGAGGAAGGCCTGGCCTTGCTTTTTCGGAGCCTCTGCTTCTGTTTTTGCTTCTGCCGAGGTGTCCTTGGATTCGTTTTGTACTTCGTTCTTGCAGCCTGTAATTAGCAACATGCCAAAAACAAGCCACACAGGGATAAGTGCTTTCATATCGTGTGTATTTTGTTAGTATTGATGACAATCCGGAACTACGTCGCGATCCGAATTAAATTTTCAATGTTCTGAAATACTCCAGTATACTTCGCGCCTCCTCTTCAGTTAAACTCTGATTCGCCATGGGCGATCCATTATATTCGATAAGTAATTGCTTGGCGATGGGATCGTTCTTCACCATGCCTTCGGGATCCAGGATCATGTTCATGATCCATTCCGGGGAACGTCTTTCCATAATACCCACAGGAGCGGGTCCGATAAATTTTTTCGTAGGCTTATGGCAAGCCGAACATTTGTATTTGAAAACCTCTGCTCCGGTATTTGCCATTGCTTCATCAATGGTAGCCGGTAATTCGAGATTTTTAATGGGACCAACCCCTTTATTATTAAGGTCGATAACCGCCGTTTCTCCGGCAGTGGATTCTGTCGTCTTTTGAACGGTTTTCTTAGGTTGGGTTCCGATTTTGATTTGCTCTTTTTCAGGTTTTTCCTCACCACCACCGCCACAACTAATGAGAAGAGCGGTCGTAAGCAAAGCCATGATTTTTAGCGTGTTTTTCATGACATCTGGTTTGAAAGTTTGAGTAAATGTAGATGCTCGTATACTCTAAATCAATGACTTTGGTCATGTTTCAATAGCATGATATTTATGGTTTGAAAGCAATACTTTTAGATGACAATTGTCATAATTTTTATCTCGTTGTCGGCCTAATTTTGAGTAGTTAATACAAGTGCCATGAAAACCATTCTTCTTCCAACCGATTTTTCAGACAATTCCAGAAATGCAATCGTCTACGCTCTTGAGCTATTCAGGGGAAAGACCATGACATTTCACTTTTTAAATGTTCAGAAACCCTCCGAATACACGACGGATGACCTGATCCTCTCGCCTCCGGGAGATTCGATCTTCGATACCGTTATCCATGACAACAAAACACGTCTTAAAACCTTTGTTGCCGAATTGAAAGAACAGTACTCCAATGAGGATTACAGCTTCGAGCAAAGTGTAGATTACGACGCTCTCACCGATGCTATAAAGCAACTCATAGAAGCGAAGGAGGTTGATCTCATTATCATGGGAACCAATGGTGCCACCGGTGCGCGGGAAGTACTTTTCGGAAGCAACACCCTCAACGTGATTCGCAAGGTTGATACCCCGGTCCTTGCTATCCCGGAGGGATACGTGTTCTCAAAGATGGATTCGGTGCTTTTTTCCACCGGCAGTTGCAAAGACCTGGAACACGAGAATTCAAAACCTTTCAAGGGACTCATGAAGCTCTTCAATCCTCTGGTGCATGTGCTTAAGATCAAATCCGGAACTGTATCGACACATAACTGTGACACCTGTCTTATAGGAATGCTAAAGACAAACAATTTTAAGTCCTACACTGTTAAAGGTGTGCCGGCACCCATGGTGATTGATACGTTCGTACAATTGCACGACATAGACCTGCACGCCATGTTCGTGGAGCGACAGTCCTTCCTCGATCGATTTATCTTCAAATCCAACGCTGCGAAGAAGATCAGCTACAAAACGAGAAAGCCATTACTTCTGATGCATAAATAGGGGTTAGAGTTCGTTTTTCGAAAGTTCCCCGGCTTCCCAACTATCCAGGTTATAAAAGGTGGTTTGTGCTATGTTTTGCAACGCTTCACGCGTAGCAAAAGCTTGATGTGGAGTGAGTAACACACGGGGATGGTTTATAAGCCGTTGCAGTTGCTCGTCCCTTACTTCCGAATCTTTCGAATGGTCATAGAAGAAGATCCCACTTTCCTTTTCATAAACATCCGTTCCATAAGCTTCGATCGTGTTTGTATCCAGAGCGTTCAGTATGTCCCGGGTATTCACTATACCGCCCCGGGCCACATTGATTATGGTTGCAGTGTTCTTCATTAACGATAGCAGGTCCCGGTCTACAAGATGATGCGTCTCTCCATTAAGCGGAACACAGAGAAATAACAGATCGGATTTGCTTGCCACCTGCTCCAAAGAGCCGTATTGTACATTAAACGTATCCTCCAGAACCGGGTCAGGAGTAAGATCCCGGGCGAGTATTTTACAACCGAAACCATTGAGGATGCGCACCAATACCGATCCGATGCGGCCCGTTCCAATGACACCACAGGTTTTTCCATGCAGGTCAAAACCCACCAGGTCGTTCAGTGAAAAGTTGTTCTCCCGCACTTGCAGATGTGACCGGATAAGTTTTCGGTTTAGCCCCATGAGCAGAGCGACGGCGTGTTCTGCGATGGCATTAGGGGAGTAGTCGGGAGCATTCGCCACCCGGAGTTTCAGCTTTCTGGCTGTCGTTAGGTTAACATTGTCGTGCCCTGCCGATCGAAGTGAAATATATTTAACACCAAAGTCCCTTAGTTTCTCAAGGATGTTGTCCGAGGCATCGTCGGCCGAAAAAATTGAAACCGCTTTATAGCCTACGGCCATCATAGCGGTTTCAGATGTTAAGCGTTGAGAGGTAAAGGTCATTGGGTGGCCGTTTGCATTGGCCGCCTCCAGAAAAGGAATTTCAAACTCCTTTGCACTGTAGACCAGGACTTTCATATGTTTACAATGAGGAGACTACGATCTTCGAGCAGATCCACCAGTGTTTTGATATAGTCCTTTACGCTTTTTTCCCGGCGGTCGGCTTCTACGATATCAATATTTCCGCTCCAAAGCAGTTCCCTCGGTTTATCCGGGCAGATACAGTACAGGTTGGTTTCGGCATGATGCAGAGTATAGGAACTGTACTCATTCCGATTGTCAAATATGTCCTGAGACTCAAAGTAGTCCTGCCGGAAGTTGTTAAAGTTGGTGTCGAAATTACGCAAGGCCTGAGTAAGGGTTATTTTATCCTCAGAGGCAATGACCTTTGTAAATAGTATTGCATCGAAACCGGCGTCAAGGAGTTGTTGCTCTACGGTATTTAAGTCGGCTTCCGTCTGTTTTTCGTCAATGAATGAAGTTTCAAAAAAGTCCACACTGCGAACAGCAATGACGTCTTTACCTTCCAGTTGGGCCTTTAGGCCTTCCTCGAACTGCCTTCGCAGATTTAGGTCCTGGGTCATTCCAATGACCAGCACTTTATTGGCTTCAAAGTTTACGGCGTCCGGACTTTTCCATTCACTTACCAATTTGCTTGATGAGCACGAAGTAAGCAGGAACAACATCCCGATAATGAGCGTGAAAGATTTCATGATTGCAATTTTTATATGTTATTATTTCAAAAGTCGTTGTTCTTTTTCCTTTCTAAGTATAAGCTTGACAAGGTCGAAGATGTCCTTTTTGGTCTCTCGGTAATCTTGTAGATACCGTTCAACGTCCACTTTGAGGACGTAATGATCCTGCTTGTATTTCTTTTCTTCCTGTGGCTGATTGACACCATCCACCAGGATCTCAAGTTTATTGGTGTGGTCTTTTACCTTTTCAAGCAGTGCTTTTAGCTGCTTTTTTTCGTTTTTCAGATCGCTCACTGTTTCAAGGCTTTTCTTGTACAGGGGTTCTGAGATTAACTGTAGCGTGTGATTTTTTATAAGTTCGTCCAGAAAATGTTGTTCGTCCTTGATGAACTCGAGCTCGGATCTCCATAGTAATGTGACCTCGTGAAGTTCGTCCGGACTGCTCCATTCTACAAATCGGTAGGGGGTGTTCTTCGTTTTCATAACGTATCGATTTAAAAAAGGCAGAAGGCCAGTCTTCAGAACCTTCTGCCTAAAAGTGCGGTTAGGCTATTTCGATCATCTTCTTAGGTGGCTCTTTGGCATCTTCCCTTTTAACAAGGTTGAGCCTAAGTATACCATCCTTATAGGTAGCCTTAACCTCTTCTTCCTGATTTACTGAACCTGGTAGTTGCAGTTTTCGGTCAAATGAATTATAGCTAAACTCTTTTCGGGTGTAACCCTCCTGGTCTTCCTCTACTTCTTCTTTACGCGATTTGGCGCAGATATGAAGCAGATCGTTTTCCATAGAGATCTCAATGTCTTCTTTGGAGAAACCGGGTACGGCCAATTCGATCTCAAAATTGTCCTTGTTCTCCTTGATATTCATGGCGGGTAAATCGGAATCCCGGGTGAAGAAGTCATCCGAGAAAAAAGAATCGGTGTCTAACCATGTAGAAATTCTGTCACCCAACCATGGAAATCGTCTTCGGTTAAATCTTGTCAGTGACATAGTATTACAATTAGCGGTTATACATTTTTTGAATGCTAAAGGTAGTCTTCCGCGAGTCCGAAAAAAATGATAAAAGTCAGCTTTGTTATTGCTTAAGGCTTGTCAAACAAGGAGTTCTACGATCTGTCCGAGCTTTGGGATACGAACGTTCCAGCCGAATTGATCCTGAAGTTTGGTTCGAAAGACATCTGAAGCACCGGGTTCTCCATGTACGAGGAAGACCTGTTCGGGAATGTTTCGGATATCCGAAAGCCAGTTGATCAGCTCCGATTGATCGGCATGAGCCGAGAGGCTTTCCAAATGATGCACTTTGGCCTTCACAGGGCAGTATTTGCCAAAGAATTTGATCTCATGAGTGCCCTCCAGTAATTGCCGCCCGCGGGTACCCTCTGCCTGGAAACCTACCAGTAGAATGGATGTGGTGGGCTCATCGATGAGCTGCTTTAGGTAAGTTAATACCCGTCCTCCGGTCACCATACCGCTACCTGCGATTACCACCTTAGGTTGTGGATTATCAATGGTTTCCCAGGTCTCCCGGTATGAGGTAATGATATGCATTCGCTGACGCATATTTTGCAGATCATTGGAGGGAAGCTTATGCCAGTCCGGAAATTGTTCGAAGACAGAAAGCACATCATTTCCCATAGGGCTGTCGATGTAGATCGAAATGTTAGGAATGCGGTTCTTTTGGTATAACTGCCATAGCAGGTACATCAGTGTTTGGAGCCGTTCTACGGCGAAGGAAGGAATGATGAGATTTCCACGGTTGTATATGGTGGTTCGTATAAGGTCAATGAGCATTTCAGGTACGTCCTCTTCCGGGTGTAGTTTGTTTCCATAGGTACTTTCCAGAAACAGATAATCGGCCCACTTCGGTTTTTCGGGATCGGATAGTAGTAGATCTCCGGGCCGGCCCACATCTCCAGAGAATACCAGTGTTTTGGCTCCAATTTCAAGCTCAATAAAGGTGGCTCCTATGATATGTCCGTTGTATCTGAAGCGGCATTTTATGTTTGGCGCAAGTTCGATCCATTCCTCTTTTTTAACCGATTTGAATAGCTTCAGGGTGGCTTCGGCATCCTCAACGGTATAGAGTGGGAGGGCGGGTGAATGGCGTGTATAGCCTTCCTCGTTTGCTTTTTCGGCTTCTTCTTCCTGGATCTTGGCGCTGTCCTTGATAATAATCTCGGTAATGGCCAGGGTAGGGGCGGTACCGATAATATCTCCCGAAAAACCATAGTTCACCAATCGTGGCAGGTATCCCGTATGATCCAAATGTCCGTGCGTGAGGAGAACCGTATCTATATCGGCCACCGGAAAGGGAAAAGGTTCCCAGTTTCGTTCTCTCAGTTCCTTGAGCCCCTGGAAAATTCCGCAGTCAACAAGGATGTTATGAACCCCGGTTTCGATAAGGAACTTTGATCCCGTAACAGTGCCGGCAGCTCCCAGGAAATGTACTTTGATCGATTTCATGGGCCAGGAGTCAGGTAGTACACAACTGATTAATTTCTTTCAAGATACGGGATTTCCGTTTTGGAGATATTTCCAGGTGGTCGAGATAAAAAGTATCATTAATGAGCTCTCGGCAAAGGACAACATCACGACTTAGCAGAAACTGCTTTTCGCGTTGTGAGAGTAGGGTGGAAACAGTTACGGGATACAAGCCAAGCCGATCGATGCGTTCTCTAAGACTATTCCCTTCCGGATAATCCCAACTCAAGAGGTACAAACCGGAACATGAGCCATAATCCAGAGCATCTTTGGTGAATCGCGTATTGGTCACCACCCATCCTTCATTGGGTTTGGTTGCGATGTCGTTCATACCCTCGAAGTAGTCGATGATATCGGAATATCTCGATCGAATGTAGAGAGGGATCTTTACGTTGCATTTTATCCCTTCGTCACCGTGAAATTTGCATTCGGCCATGATGTGACGACCATCTTTTCTGGCGACGACGTCAATCTCATGAGCCACGCATTTTCCTTGCATCACTTGGCCAACGATGGTGTCAAAGCCAGAATAGGCCAGCATGGCACTTATGAACCGTTCGAACGGAAACCCTGTAGGGCCCAATTCGTAAATGGCTTTTTTCAGTTTGTATTTGGAAGCAACGATCGGTTTACTTTCCCGTAACATGGCAAAGGCCCTATTGTAGATCTCACGGGTACTTATACCCTGATACAGTTCATCGCGAACTACATCAATAATCTGATCGATGGATTTCTTATCTGCACCACTTCGTTCCAGGGACCTTCGCAGTTTCTCTACCGAGAACCTGGCACGTTCTCCGGACGTTTTAATAACATCGAAGTGTTTTTCCATGATGAGCTGTTTCAACGATTAGTTGAGAAAACCGTAATAACGCTTAACGAGGGCCACCATCTGATTTTGCGTCATGCTGTCCGCTTTCTGAGTTTCCTTAAGGCGTTTGAAAAGATTCGGATAACTCTGCTCGAGTTCTTTCGACAATTTGAGGCCGGCTTCGGCCGGTCCGAAAATAGCGAGTACATCCGCGTCTTTCAGATGAACGACAATTGATTTGAAGTAATCTCTAAATTGATGCTTTTCGCGTTCCAGGTATTTACTGTCCTGGACCACATCTTGTGGGCCACCTTTAAACCGTGTTCCGGAGCCGCCGCGAACATTGTAATCCTCAATTTCCGAGTTGACAATAGTCACTTCAGAGTTTCCCTCTTCATCTAATGATATGATATATGCGGCTCGTTTGTCGAGCCAAATTCCAGTCTTTCTCATGGTGTACATTGTTAATTTCTAAAATCGTGTAGTGCCAGTACAGGTACCCTGGTATGATATCCCAATTCCTTGACCAACGGCCGCGAAAACAGGTTGTCAAAAAACGTGTGTTTCTTGTTAATGAATGTAATCATACCACTGTCCCTGCTTTGAACAAAACAGTCCAGGGCGGTTTGAACTTTCACATCCTTAATGGTATGGAAACTATAATCAAGACCGTCAAAGTATTCTTCAAGCATTTGCTTGTAATTGAGCTGTGTTTCGTCAAGTTCCTCTTCGCCTTCCACAACATGTAGTATCCGAATCGGAGCGTTCGTGAGTCGGGCAACTTCTATAAGATATTGCAATTCCCGTCGCTTGTAGTGCGTCTTGAAACTCGTGGGGAATACGATCTCTTTCGGATCGCTATAGATCATGTCCGGCGGAACGACAAGAACTGGACAGTTCCGGACTTTTTCCATAGCCGAGATGGCATTACTTCCAAAGACAGTCGCCGTAGCATCAGTACTACCTTTGGTTCCCATTACGACCAGTTCAATATCCTTTTTCTCGACGATATCTTTTATGGAATCTATGAGATCTCCGTATTTCGAAAGGAATACAAATTCATGCCCGTTGAAATCATCGCGAAATGACAACCGCTGAGATATTTTGGCGAGCTCTTTTTCGGAATTTTCCTGGGCGAGGTCAAAGGGTTTTTCATTGGGTCGTGACAACGCAATACGTTCCAGGGCGCGTCCCGTAGTATTGAATACATTAAGCACGTAGAACTCACAGGCCTCATTCTTAAATAGTTCTATGGCATAGCTCATCGCACTCCATGCGTTTCTTGAAAAATCGGTGGGTAGTAGGATCTTTTTGCTCATAGCTGTAATACTAAGGGTTAACAGTATAAAAGTACCCTGAGATCAGTGTGCAAACTATGATAATTATCACTAGCGGGCCGGGATAACCAGGTACGGAGTTTGTGGTTGCCGCCCTATTTTTTTGATCACGGATTCACGGAACATTTTCTTGAGGAATCCATGTTTGTAATAAATCATGGCCAGCATGTCTATCTTGTCTTGTTCGACAAACTTCATAATGGTTTCCGTTTTGCTCCAATCTAGCGGAAGCCAGTGCATCTCTTTCTTTACATCCTTCATTTTTTCGGCCAGTTCGTTGTAGTGATCCTTTCGTTTAACTGTAATGGTTTCTTCTTCCATGACATGGAGCACATGAACGGTAGCGTCATTATCCAGCGCCATACGTATGATGGGTTTCAAATGGTGTTCGGCGTATACCTGGTTCAAATCGGTGGCAAATGCAATGTGCTTTGGTTTTTTATAATCGGACATTTCAGGAACCACCAGGATCGGACTTTCTTTGATCTTTTTGAGTACTCTTACGGTATTGCTTCCCAGGATTACTCCTTTGGCCCCGGTTGCCCCCTTGGTACCCATAATTATCATGTCGATTTCCCTTTTCTTGATGAGAAAGTTGATCTCGCGAACCAACTTTTTGGAAGTAGGTATGGTCTCGAAGGTATGATCCATACCTTCAGTGTCTCTAACAATGCTGTGCTTCACTTCTGCCAGCTCGGTATATGACTTATGGAAGAGCTCTTCAATGATCACTTCGGATTTTCCAATATCAATCCGGCTCGTACTCATAGTGTTCTCTTCTTCGAAGGAGTTGAGCAGAAGGAAACGAACGGTTTCGTCTTTAAATAATCGAGTGGCATAATACAAGGCGTTGTATGCGTTGTTCGAAAAATCGGTAGGGACTATTATGGTTTTCATAGCGGTTTGATTTAAAGGTTCAGGATTCAATTCTTTTTTCCGAAGGAATTACCAGGAACGGCACATTGGTATGGAAAGCGATCTGATTGATCACCGGTTTAAACAGTAAGTTCTCAAAGAACGTATGCTTGTTGTGGATCATCACCAGGAAGTTGATCTTATGTTTTATCTGAAACTCAGCTACCGCTTCAGCGACTTCTACTCCTTCGGTCGTGTGGAAGACATGTGCTGTTTTGGCGAAATAAGAGTCCAGGAAATCCCTGGTTTCGGTTTGTTCATCGGTAAGAGCTTCGTGGTAATACACATTAAGTATATTGATACGGGCGATATGCTGTTCCGAGAGCTCCTTCAGTTCGTGCAGGTACCGGTGGTCCCTGTCGAATTTAAAATCGGTGACGAACAACATCTCTTTTGGCGTTTCATACTGAAATGTTTCGGGTACAGCGATAACCGGACATTTGGCTTTTTTAATAGTATACATGGTCTGCGTTCCTATAAAAACCTCCTGTGCGCCGGTCGCTCCCTTGGTTCCCATGACAATGAGATCTATGTCATGATCCCTTACCAGGCTTATGATCTCACTCACCAATAGATTGAATGAGGAGAGTTTCACAAAGATGTGCTGCGGATTGGAGAATTCTTCGTTGATACGCGCTTCGGTCTCATCCAGCCCTTTTTTAGAATTATTGGACGCTATTTCTTCCAGTTGCAAGGCCGAAAAACTATTAGGCAGGGTAGTCCCGGTAAAATAGGCTGATGGCGTATAGGTGTTTAAGAGATAGAAGGTGCATTTTTCCTGCTCATAGAGCTTCAATGCATATCGAATCGCGTTGAATGCGTTCTCTGAAAAATCGGTGGGAAGAAGGATGCGTTTCATAAGAATTGTTTTAAATGCGTTTACCTTGAAAGGTTTTGCAATACGAGAAAAGGTATTTTAATGTGTAGCCCAATTTTTTCGATGGTCGAGGTGCGCAACAAATTCTCCAAGTAGGAGTGTCGCGAATTGACCATGACCAGGAAGTTGACCGGATGGCTCTCGATGAAATGATTGATCGATGCGGTGAGGTCACTTCCGGTTACTTCGTGAAAGGCCAATCTGTTTTCTTCCAGGCAAGATGTTACAAAATCCTTGTTGTCGGTCTGTCTGTGCGAAAGAATACCGGTCCTGGACATGTGTAGTAATGACAGGTGGGCTGCAAAGTTCCGGGCGATCGTACTAACAAGTTTGAGTTCCCGCTTTTTGTAAGGAACCATATAATCTGTCGGGAAAAGAACGTGTTCCGGAGTGTTTCTGTGATAGGTTTGCGGAACTGCCAGTACAGGGCATTTTACATAGCGGATCACCTGAAGTGTTTGACTTCCGAACGTGATTTCCCGGTCATCCGTTTTTCCTTTGGTCCCCATTACAATTAGGTCTGTGTCCTCTTTGTCGGCAAGGTCGTTCACGACGTCCACTACCGAGCCGAAAACCGACAGATAGTCGAAGTTGTGTTTCGGGTTGGGTGCGGTTTCCAACATCTCCTTGACCACATCCCGTAATTGGCGATCGGTAGCCTCCCGCACTTTTTCCTTGAACTCTTCGTAAAAAGCCCGTGGCATTTCCATGGTGTTTTCATACACGTCATCGGCATACGCATGTACAATGAGAAAATCACTGCGGTCGTATTTGAACAATTCCATGGCGTAGCGAATCGCATTCATGGCGTTTTCGGAGAAATCGGTAGGGATAATAATTTTTCGCATGACACAAATTCTAATTGATCTGGTTCAAAACTACCTCAGTGCAAGGCGAAAAAAAATGACATTCATCAGCCTGAACAGGCCTTATATTATTCGTGGAGTACCAGGAAAGGTATTTTGGTATGGTAGCTTATCCGGTTTACTTTGGGAGTATAGAGGAGTCGTTGGAAGAAGTTGATGTTTTTGGCTACCATGGCAATCATATCAATGCGCATTACATCCACGAAGGACTCAAGGACCTCCTCAATAGGCTGCCCATCAATGAAATGAAAACTGTGTGGTATGTCATACAGGAAGTCTTCCAGAGCATCCCTGTTTACCTGTTGTTGCTCCGACATTGGTTTGTCGGATTTGGTACAGTGTAAAACGTTCACCGATGCCTTGTGCATCGCTGCCACTTCAGAAAGGGTGAGTAGTACTTTCTGCTTGAAATGGAGATTGAAGTCGGTGGGAAAGACAATTTGCCGGGTCGGAGTAAATTCGGCATTTTCAGGGACTATCAGAACTGGACACTTAACACGGGAGATGACCTCTCCGGTTCTGCTGCCTATGGTTACCTCTTTAAGACCGGAGGCACCCTTTGTGCCCATCACGATGAAGTCTATATTCCTTTCTGAAATTGTTTTCTTAATGGCATCTACGAAAAGCCCCAGTTCCAGTACGGGATAGTGCTTGTGATGTCCGTTTGGAAAGAGCGTCTCGATTTTTCCGATGACCTCATTCAGTTTGGTTTCTGTTTCTGAAGAAGAACTGGTTTGGGCAATGGTAACCCCTTGTGCAATGGCGTTCTCTCTGGGATAGAGTCCCGGATTGAACCGAACGTGTAACAGGTAAAATGAAACCGGCTCCTCTTTAAAGAACTGCATAGCATATTTGGTCGCATTCCATGCGTTCTCCGAAAAGTCTGTTGGGATCAAGACATTGGTCATCAGGCAACAATATAAATTCAAATGTATCCTGACGGCTTTTGGGAAAGAATGATAAAAATCAGTTTTTAGTCTATAAGCTGCAAACCTTCCAGATCGAGTATCCTAATGTTACGTCCTTCGATCTCGATAAGGCCGTCTTTTTTAAACCCCGAAAGGGTTCGGATAAGACTTTCAGTGGCGATTCCTGCTACACTGGCCAGGTCATAACGGGAGATCTTAATACCATCCTCTGTTTTGCGATTCATGACTTCTGAGAATTGCAGAATGGTCTGAGCGGTTTTCCTGCGCACCGAACTATACGCCATTTGAAGCAATTGTTCTTTCACTTCGGTAAGGTTGTCGGACAGCAGGTTCATAACTTCCAGGGACACATTATTACTGCGTTGCAGAATATCCTTGAGGTCTTTTTTGAGCACGCCGGCGAGTTCGGTATCCTCTATGGTGGTGGCCGACTCCTGGTAAGGAATGTTATCGATGAAGGAAGTAAATCCAAGGAACTCATCGGCACGATGTAATGCGGTAATCAATTCCTTGCCGCTTTCATCCATCTTGTGAGTTTTAACCACCCCTTTAAGGATGAGATAAATATAGTTGGAATTGGAGCCTTCACTGTAAATAATATCCCCTTTCTTGTGTGTTGAGATTATGCCGTTGTCATCAAAGAAGTTCTTTAACTGATGCAGGTTGGAAGGGGTTTCATCCTCTCCGGTATCATCCTTTTCCGAACCGGTCTTCATGACCCGGGACAGGATAAGTGCCTTAGCCAATCTACTCTCAATGGCACTTATTAATTCATGTTCTTCGAAGGGTTTGGTGAGGTAATCGTCGGCTCCCATATCCATTCCTTTGCGAATCTCCTTATGTTCGGTTTTTGCCGAAAGAAAAATAAACGGGATATGAGTGGTTTCAGAGCGGGAGGATAAGGTTTCCAGAACCTCGTAGCCGTCCACTTCGGGCATCATAATGTCACAGACAATGATATCGGGGCTTTCTGAAATGGCTTTTTCAATACCAATACGACCGTTTGGAGCAGTGACAACGTCATAGTCCGAAAGTTCAAGAAGTTCTGCGGTATTCTCACGAAGTGCCGCGTCATCTTCAATAATAAGTACTTTGCTCATACCTGGTTGGTGTTAGTAAGTGTAGGTAGGCTTACGAGGAAGGAACTTCCTTTTCCTTCCGTACTTGTAAAGGTAATAGTCCCTCCAAGGTTTTCCAAATGGCTTTTCACAATATTGAGCCCTATTCCGGTTCCCTGATTTGTCAGGGCATTTTCAGCCCGGAAGTAGCGGTCGAACACAAATTTTTGCTCCACCTCCGGAATTCCGATACCTTCATCGGTGATTGTAATAGACAACAGGGAGTCTTTTTCCACAACTGTTATATCGATCACCGAATTTTCCGGTGAATACTTAATAGCGTTGTTTACCAGATTCGTGAGAATTAGCTCAAGTATCTTCTCGTCAAATTCCAGGGTAATCTCATCAATGTCCTTCGGATAATTGATCTTCTGTCCGTTTTTAAGGAGCATATTGGCATCGTAAATAACCTGATTAACCACCTTGCTCAATGGAAAACGGGTATACTTATAGTTTACTTTACCACTTTCCAGGCGCTCTACAGACAGGAAGTCATTGATAATATTGGTTAGGTACTTCACCTTGTTCTTTATGGTATTCAGGTGCTTCTCCCGATTGACCTGTTGCTCCTCCCTGGTGTACTTACCGATAAGGGCGGAGGAAGTAAGAATACCGCTCAGAGGGGTTTTAAACTCATGACTTACCAGGGAAAGAAATTTAGTCTTCAATTCATTGAGTTCTTTTTCCTTGGCCAGCGCCTCAGTAAGTTGGCGCGTTCGCTCCTGAACTGTTTTTTCCAGCTTCTGAGTATAGTTCTTTCGTTCTGTAATATCGAGGACGATGGCCACGAAAACCGTGCGGTTCCCAAGAGAAGATAATTGAAGGTGCACCTCTACAGGATAGGTAGTACCATCCTTGCGCCGGTGCCTTGTCTCAAATTGTATCTTTTCCTGTTGTCGCTCTCTAAGTGGGGCAATAAGCACCTCGAAACTCTCGGTTGTGAAATCAGGTTTTATACCAATCGGAGTTTTGGCCAGGAGTTCTTCAAGGGAATATTGGAGGTTCTTAATTCCACCCCGATTCACATCGATGAAGGCCAATGATTGAGCGTCAAAAATATAGATCTCATTTAGAGACTCGTTGAAAATTTTTGCCCAGTGTTCGAGTTGATCTTCAACTTTTTTTCGCTCTGTGATATCGATTACCAGAGCCATAGCGTAGTGTTCGCCTTCCACGACCAGAGGACTTAGTCCCACTTCAACCGGAAAATTGGATCCGTCCTTACGCTTCCCGTACAGATTCATCCCCTGACCCATTTGACGCTTGTCGCTTTTATTCATAAATCCGGAGACATGGTCGTCATGTTTATGATGATAGCGTTGGGGGATGAGCATATTTAGTGATTGTCCGGTAAGTTCGCCGTTCGAGTACCCGAACATTTGGTTCGCCGACGGGTTGGTAGCTACGATCTGTCGTTTTGCATTCACGACGACTATGCCTTCGGAAACCGAATCAAAAATGGTCTTAAAAATACCAATGCTTTGCGCCTCGAACAATTTCATCATTCAAAAGTACGTATTTTAACCCTGCTTTGCGGGCTGATATTTGTCATAGTATGAATTGAAGCATGCCGCTACTTTTATATCAGTATTAAAAATCGAGTATCATGACATATACAGAACAACCTCAGGTGGTTTTTTATCAGAAATTAGGTGAGCTTTTTTATGCCATTGCGGCCGCTGATAAAGTTGTGCGAACCAAGGAGTTTGAAGCCTTGCGCAAACTGGTGAAAGACGAATGGGAAGAAATTGACGACTATACCGATGAGTTCGACACGGACGCCGCCTATCAAATGGAGATCGTTTTTCAATGGTTCGAATACGAACAATTGGACGCCTCGGACTGCTTTAACGATTTTGCTTCTTTCTATAAGGACAACCCAAAACTCTTTTCCGAACGAAAATTGAAGCTTATCTGGAAGACGGCCAACGCCATCGCCAATGCTTTTTCCGGAAAGAACAAATCGGAGGTCATTATGCTTACAAAACTCAGGCTATTGTTCCAGGGGGGCGAGGCATGACAAATGTCATATTTTACTGAAGTGACGCATACTACTTTTGAACCAACAATTAAAAAGATCATCTTATGACAACCTATGCAAAACTTCAGACCGAATTTGATAAGAACTCACTAGGCTATTACGCACTGGCCATTATTGCTTCTACCTGTGTAGGTTCGATAGCGGTAATGTCTATCCTGGCCCACGGCAATGGATTCCTCCAAATGGCCATGGTATTTTTGGTTGTTGCCGTATGTAATGCGCACAACGCCGCCATCCTTACCGTTCAAAAACCCAAGATAGTGTTCGACTTGCTCGTTTTGAGCCTCGTCGTTAATATATTGTTGATCGTTGGGAACAGCTTGTATTAACAACAACTGTTTTCGATTTGCAAAAAATGCCTCCTGCCCGGGAGGCATTTTTTTCTGACCAATATCATTGAATACCGTTAAGGACAGGCCTACTTTTACTAAAACAACAGATTTGACCATGAAATATTTACTGCCCATTTGTATACTTTTTTTCTTCTCCTGCAAGAACGACGTGGACCGTTCCGATCCCGATTCTGTTACTTCCGACTCATTGGAAGTGGTGATGCCCAATGATACCATTAAAGGGCAGGAGAACGACATTGATCTTGAAAAACAGAAGTCCATTGTAATAAAACAAAAGTCCCTGGAAGACCGGGAGGATGAGCGGGATGAACTCCAGGAATTAGTGATTACCAAAAACTACATCAAGGATGAAGACTTTTACACGATCGATTTCCGGTATCCACACCTCAACGAAGAGCTAAAGGCTTCGTATGAGAACTTCAACGAATATATTTCAGATTACTATGTGGATATTAGCGGCGTCGAAGCTCAGATACTGGAGGACAAAGAGCTTATCTGTGATACGGTTCCACTGAAAATGAAACGGGAGAGCCGCAAGATTGATTATAAGATCTACAATGTGAACGATAAGCTCATCAGTATTTTATTCTATAAAGAGAATTTCTACTCATGGACGTTGCATCCTACCTATTCTTTTGACGCTGTGAATTACGATCTCAACCGCTCGGTATTCATGAAGTATGAGGACTTCTTTACAACCGGTTCCGAAGAGGAACTACGCGGTATTCTTAACGAGATCCTCTTGAAGAAGATCAGCACAGGTGAAATGTATTACGACTGCTGGGGAATTACAGAAGAGGACTTCTTCAAGTATAAGAACAACTTTGTGCTGGATGACACTTCTGTGGAGTATTACTTTGACGACTGTGTGATCTGCCCTTCGTATACAGGTAGTTATTCGGTAAAAATTCCGCTGCAAGACCTGCTACCGGTATTGAGGCGTTATGATGTAAATCCGTTAACTTTCTAGGCGGTTATAATCACACCGTATGAAAGACCTTAATACCTATATAGACCACACCCTTTTAAAGCCCGCTGCAACCCCCGATGACATTGTTGCTTTATGTAAGGAAGCCGATACGTATGACCTCTTTGCCGTTTGTGTGAATAGCGCATACGCTTACCTGGCCGTTAACGAGTTGGAAGATTCTGCCGTTCGCGTTGCAGCAACCGTTGGCTTTCCGCTGGGAGCTTCTTCAAAAAGCGCTAAGGTGGCCGAGGCTCAATGGTGTGTAGACCAGGGCGTAGATGAGGTCGATATGGTCTTGAATCTGGGTTTTTTGAAAGCAGGTCTTTACAAATCGGTTCGTGAGGAAATATCAGCTGTGAAAAACGTGATGGATCGGCGCATTTTAAAAGTGATCATTGAGACTTGCGATCTCACAGATGATGAAAAGCAGATGGCGTGTACGATTGCTCAGAAGGCAGGTGCCGATTTCGTTAAAACCTCTACCGGATTCGGTTCGGGGGGAGCTACGCTCGCCGATGTCATTTTGATGCGTGAAACCGTAGGGCAGGATATGCAGGTAAAGGCCTCAGGTGGTATAAAGACCAGGGAACAGGCGGAAGCATTTATAAAAGCAGGAGCCAACCGTATAGGAACTTCATCGGGAGTAGCCCTTGTTTTTCCGAAATAAAACATATCATGAGTATTCATCTTGAAGCCAAACCGGGCGAGATCGCCGAATCGGTACTGTTACCGGGTGATCCCATGCGGGCAAAGTGGATTGCCGAGACATTTCTCGAAGATCCCGTATGTTATAATGACGTACGCGCTATGTTGGGATATACCGGTATGTACAACGGAAAACGCATTTCGGTGCAGGGCACAGGTATGGGTATTCCCAGTGCGCTGATCTATTGCCACGAGCTTATCAATGATTACGGCGTTAAAAATCTGATCCGTGTTGGAAGTGCCGGCTCCTATCAATCCGATGTTGCTATTCGGGATATCGTTATTGCCATGGCGGCTTCTTCGACATCGGGTATCAATAACTCGCGCTTTATCAATGCCGATTATTCGCCCACGGCCAACTTCGATCTGTTTATGAAGGCGGTCACCTATGCGCAGGAACACAATATTGCCGTAAAGGCTGGTAATGTGCTATCCAGCGATGAGTTTTATGAAGACGATAGAGATGCTTACAAGCAATGGGCTGAGTTTGGCGTGCTCTGTGTTGAAATGGAGGCCGCAGGTTTATACACTATCGCCGCTAAATATAACGTGAGAGCTCTTGCAATACTCACGATTTCAGACTCCCTGGTCACTGGGGAACGTGTTTCAGCAGACGAACGGGAGACCACCTTCTCAAGGATGGTCGAGATTGCACTTCATACACTTTCGTAATAAAAACGGGGCCTTCAACTGAAGGCCCCGGTGTTATAGATCTAAATTGTTAAAGTCGATAGCAACAAGTTAAATCTTCAAGGCTATGATGGGGAGATCCGAGTGGTTCACCACATTCTCTCCGATACTGCCAACGAAAAAGTGTGCCAGTCCTCGTCTTCCATGTGTAGGAACGGCTATTACATCGGCTTTGGAGTCGTTGCTATAGGAGAAAATCCCGTCTTCTACGGTCATATCGCAGTAGTATTTCACTTCCGGATAGAGGTCCATGTCCCGGTCTTCTCCTTTTAGCAGGAACTGGAATGCCTTTTGTTTCATGTCTCCTGTGCGCAGGAAGCGTTCCGGAGTATTTATGTAAAGCAACTGGAATTCGGCACCAAAGGTATCGGCCAGTTTACGCGCTTTCCTGAATACGGGAACGAATTCTTCGGAGAAATCACACGCAAATACCATTTTCTTCATGTTGAAGTTCATAGCCCGGTTCTTAATGACGAGTACCGGAATGTCCGAGGTACGAACTACTTTTTCCGTATTGGATCCGACAAAAACTTCTTTCACGCCACTGGTTCCGTGAGATCCCATGATGATAAGATCGGCATCCATGTCTTTGGCGACTTCGTTCACCTCTTTAAAGATCTTATAGTTCTGCACCATGCTTTCAACTTTCACACCCTTCAGATAGGGTTTGTCCAGAAACTCATTGAACCGTTTTTCGGCCAGTTTC
>CAZTLE010000052.1:0-3991 GCA_964614415.1 uncultured Aureitalea sp.
ACCATTAACCTGAAACATGCAACCTGAAACCTGTAACAAATTAGAACATAGAAAATAGAAAAGAGAGGAAAGAACCAAGAACCAGGAATCAAGATGCAAGACTCAAATCAATACTAAACAAATCAACGAAAAACAAATCAACGAAAAATGAATAAACTCAACATTCAACACTTAGAACCTGCAACCTGTAACCTGTAACAAATTAGAACAAAGAAAATAGAGAACAGAGAATAGACCGGAGAAAACCAACCTAATCCCTCACCTCAATCCTCATCGAGTATGATCGCAGGTAGGTTGAGTGATTTGTACATTTCGTTATAGGCACTCATCTCGGTGTTTATAATAGCATCGCGCTCGTTCTTATACACCTGCCAGTCGTTCATTAGATCGGTAAAGCGTTCTTTGGCACCCTGGGTGACTTTAGGGTCTGCCTGATCTATATACCCGGCAAGCTGAATAAGTTGTGCATTGAGTTTATTATTAAAGTTGATCACATCCTGAAACGTCTTTTGCTTCGCCTGAATCAGATTTTCCTCCCAACTGTTAATGCGCTTTGTCAATTCCTTTCCTCTTTCCAATAGGGGTTTGGCGTCGTCATTATCCTTTAGAAGTTTGGCGTAACCGTCCAGTTGTGTTTTGGCAGAACGCATTTGATTCACGGATTTGTGCATATCCCGAATGGTATTTTCGATCGCGACAAGCATATCCTGTTGTTCAGCAAAGTCCTGAGGGGAGGCATCAATAGCCGGATTCGGAAGAATGGTAGCTGTCGTCTCTACGCTTTCTCCGTCCAGCGTTAATCGTAAGGTGTAATTCCCCGGTGCCACGCTCGACCCGGAAAGTCCTCCAAATACAAATACCTTATTCACAGCAGGTAAGGCCTCTCTGTTGAAGTCCCATGTAAATCGGTTATACCCCTTCTTCGCCGGTAGCACTTGAGGCCTTGGAGGTCCTCCCGGCCATGACTTAAAGTCTTTCGGCTTTTTATTCGTGTAGGTTCTTATGACGTCTGTGCCTTGTAGTACCTCCAACTTTAAATCCAGGGTATCGGCGTCCTTGTCCAAGTAATAGTCGAAAGTCACACCGCTTCTCGGATTTTGCCCCTGGCCTGTTGCCCGGGAAGTGCCACCGAAGATGCGATAGGAATCTTTAGGTTTAAACAGTTTATGTGACGTACTGGATGCCGTCATACCCTGAAGCACGCCGAGGTCATCTAAAATCCAGAATCCGCGCCCCGATGTTGCCGCTATCAGATCATTATCCTGAATGGTAAGGTCATTAATGGCTACAACGGGTAAATTCAGGGTTAAGCGTTGCCAATGGGCACCGTCATCATTAGAGACATACAGTCCTGTTTCGGTACCGGCATAGAGCAGGCCTTTTCGTTTTTTATCGGCTCTTACCACTCTCGTAAATCCGTTAGGGTCGTCAAGGCCATTTACAATTTTGGTCCAGGACTGCCCATAATTAGTTGTTTTGAACACATACGAACTGAGATCCTGGGATTTGTATCGCATGACAACCACATAGGCCGTCGCAGGATCATGTTCGGAAATATCAATACTGTTGATGATTCCATCCGAAATACCGCTAGGTGTAATATTCTCCCAACTACCGCCGCCATTTCTGGTAATATGCAACAGGCCGTCATCGTTACCTGCATAGAGCACACCTTCCTCATGTTGGGACTCTACCAAAGCGGTGAGCGTATTGTAATTTTCTCCCCCGGCCGCTTCGTTGGTATACGGACCGCCCCCCGGGCCATGCTTGTCCTTCTCATCTTTGGTAAGATCTGGGCTTATCACTGTCCAGCTCGTTCCGCCATCGGTAGTCTTGAAAACAACATTCCCCGCGTGATAAATGGTCGTGCGGTCGTGTGGCGAAGTTATGATAGGCGCATTCCAGTTGTAGCGGTATTTGGAGTCTTTAGGCGCAATACTCAGTCCTAATTCCGGGTATTCTTTAATGGCTTTTTGTTCTCTTGAGGTTTTTGTCCATTTGCTGATGTTCCCCTGGTAGGTACCACCATACACGACTTCCGGATCATCGGGATCGAAAGCGATAAAAGCACTTTCCCCTCCGGCTACGGAATACCAGTCCTTCCAGTCGATACCGCCGTCATTGGTGCGGCTGGCAATGGCAATGGCTGAATTATCCTGCTGACCGCCATACACGTGATAGGGCACCTGATTATCAGCAATTACACGATAGAACTGGGCAGTAGCTTGATTTTGCTGGGTACTCCAACTCTTTCCACCGTTAAATGAAATATTCGCACCACCGTCATTCGAATTAATGAGATTGGTATTGTCGTACGGATTGATCCACAAATGGTGATTATCGCCGTGTGGAACGGGAATGTTGGTAAAGCTCTTCCCTCCGTCAATGGATTTCATCACCGGAGCGTTTAGTACGTACACGACGTTCTCATTTTGCGGATCGGCAAAAATCTCCATATAGTACCAAGACCGCGCTATGTTGACGCGATCGCTGTTAACCTGTTTCCATTTTTTTCCACCGTCATCCGATCGATACACTCCACCTTTTTTACCCTCGGCTTCGATAACAGCAAATACGCGTTCCGGGTTTGCCCGGGATACCGAAATACCGGATTTACCGAAATCCTCCGGCAGACCGGCCTTCATTTTGTTCCAGGTATCACCACCATCGGTGGATTTATACAATCCCGAATGCTCCCCTCCGGACTCTATGATCCACGGGTAACGGCGATGCTGCCACATGGAAGCGTATAAGATCCGCGGATTGTGCATGTCCATGGATAAGGAAGAGGCCCCCGTAGTGTTATTGACATACAGCACCCTTTCCCAATTCTTACCGCCATCCACGGTTCGATAAATCCCTCGCTCCTCTGAAGGCGCATATTGAGCACCCTGTGCCGACACATAAATAATGTCCGGATTTGTTGGGTGTATGATCACGTCCGAAATATGACGCGTGTTCTCCAGTCCTATATGTTCCCATGTTTTTCCTGCGTCCATAGACTTGTAAACACCGTCTCCCATCGAGGTCATCACGCCACGAGCCGCATGTTCTCCCATACCGACAACCACAATGTTGATATCACTTTCGGAAACTGCAATGGCTCCCACAGATCCGGTTTTAAAGAATTTGTCTGAAACATTCTTCCAGGTAATACCGTCATCTGTAGTTTTAAAAACACCGCCGCCGGTAGAACCCATATAATAGGTGTGGGGCTTGCCTATTACGCCTGTAGAAGCAACACTTCGCCCTCCTCTAAACGGACCAATATTTCGCCATTTTATGCCATGAAACAGGGAATCGGTTAGTTTGATGACGGGCTCGGTGGTTCTCTTTTTTCTGTTCTGCGCTTGATGGGTTGCAGGTAGTAATAACAAGCAAATAGCGAGGAGTTTTAGCGTTTTCATTTGGTGGTTTTTGGTTGGTGATATAGGATGGTTTTATTCGTTGAGTTCTTTCCAGCATTTTTGAACTTCCCGTTCCACTTCTTTTTCCATTTTGGGCAACTCGTTCAGGATCCAATCTTTACTTTCCCGGGTCAAATAGTCTTTGTTTTCTTTTAGTTTGAATTCCATAGCACGTTGGATTAATGGAATTAGCTCTTCAGTTTCAGTAGTTCCATTGGCAAAGTTGGGACCGATCAAATAACCTAAAATGTCCTTCTCATAGGCTGGTTTGTAATATAAAATGTACGTCACAATCGGAAAATAGAAGTAGAAGACACTGTTGGTATTCGATCCGTAGCGGATTTTGTTGCATTCTGAAATCAGCAATTCAGATTGGGCTTCAGATGTATTGAAGTCTAATTGGGACAGCAGTTCATACGTCCTTTTCGCGCCCTGGTTGATTTCCCCCATTCTTTTCAGATCTGAAAATGCTTTTTCAAATTCCGACCTGATTTTCATATTCTTTATCCGGTTTAAGATTCTCAAGTAGTTACCAATTTCATTCAGCGCGCAACGCTCGAATAAAGTTAGCTATTTATTTTTTT
>CAZTLE010000052.1:4001-22306 GCA_964614415.1 uncultured Aureitalea sp.
CCTGAACCCTATAGACGATGACCGCCTCCTTTATTCAGATAAGCTGTTTCATGGCATTTTTACGCAATCTGAGTCAATTATAATTTTAAAACTTCAGTGAAACAAAATCACCCAACATTTCCTATTTTTGTGCAGCCAAAAATTTAGGATAAGTACATTATGAATCTACACGAATACCAAGGAAAGGAAATACTACAAAGTTTTGGAGTTCAGATACAACGCGGAATCGTTGCAACTACCCCTGCTGAAGCCGTTGACGCAGCCAAAAAGCTCACCGAAGAAACCGGTACGAGCTGGCACGTTGTAAAAGCACAGGTACACGCCGGTGGCCGTGGAAAGGGTGGCGGAATTAAACTCGCCAAGAATTTGGAAGAAGTAGAATCATATGCTAACGATATCATCGGGATGCATCTCATCACCCCGCAAACCAGTGCTGAAGGGAAACTTGTAAACCAGGTATTGATCGCAGAGGATGTGTATTATCCCGGAGATTCGGAACCTAAAGAATTTTATATGAGTGTCCTGCTGGATCGTTCCAAAGGACGTAACATGATCATGTACTCTACTGAAGGAGGTATGGATATCGAAGCCGTTGCCGAAGAGACACCACATCTTATCTTCACGGAAGAGGTTGATCCTGCTACAGGATTGCTTCCCTTCCAGGCAAGACGCGTTGCCTTTAATCTGGGGCTTAGCGGACAGGCCTTTAAGCAAATGGTAAAATTTGTGAATGCCTTGTATACGGCCTATATCAAATCGGACGCATCCCTGTTCGAGATCAACCCGGTATTGAAAACAAGTGACGATAAGGTAATCGCTGTGGATGCCAAAGTAACTATAGACGACAACTCCTTATTCCGTCATAAGGACTACGCCGAGATGCGTGACATTCGTGAGGAGAACCCGGTAGAGGTGGAGGCCAAGGCTGTTGGGCTCAGCTATGTTGACCTTGAAGGAAATGTAGGCTGTATGGTAAACGGCGCCGGGCTGGCGATGGCTACCATGGACCTTATTAAGCAGGCAGGTGGTGAACCGGCCAACTTTCTAGATGTAGGTGGTACAGCCGATGCCGAACGCGTAGAGACTGCTTTCAATATTATTCTGAAAGATCCTAATGTAAAAGCCATCCTGGTAAATATCTTCGGAGGTATTGTGCGTTGTGACCGCGTAGCACAGGGAATTGTGGATGCCTACAAGAACATAGGGACGATCAATGTACCTATCATAGTCCGTTTGCAAGGAACGAACGCAGACATTGCCAAGGAACTTATCGATAATAGCGGATTGGATGTACACAGTGCTGTGGAGTTTCAGGAAGCTGCCGACAAAGTTCAGGAGGTACTGGCTTAATTGAAAAGTAAAACATCAATATACCGGCCCCGTCATTTTTGGCGGGGTTTTGCATTTACGATCATATTGCCCCGTTCGTTACATATATTCCCCGCTTATTACTTTTCCCTTTCGCCATACCCAGGGTCGGCGTATGTTTGAACTGTCTATTCGTTGGAGTAGTTCATCAATAGACAGGTTATGGTTTGGAAATGGTTATGCATTTCTTACCTGATTTATCAGCTAGTGAGCTGTAGGTATGGCGAAAGGGAGGCAGAGGTGCCTCCCTTTATTTTTTTCCCAAAAGTTAAGAAATCAGAATACCACGTTAATTATCCGTTAAATAGGTGGTTAAGCCGTAACATTCTTTTCCCTTAGGCAGTCTATTAGGCATATCAAGCATTTATCATTTATCAATCAATTAAAACAACAGCTATGAAAAAAGTAAAAGTAATGTTAGTAGCAACAGCGTTGCTAATCGGAAGTTTGGCCTCTGCAGCCACAGTAACTAACCCTGTTAACGATCCTGCCACCAGTGCAGAGATTGGAGAACTCCTAAAGGACCCAGGTTTTGAAGTTAACAATGAACTCACTGCAATGGTGACATTCATGATCAACGACGATCAGGAACTTGTTGTACTTTCTGTTGACACAGATAACTACGATCTGGAGCGATTTGTAAAGAGTCGTTTGAACTACAAAAAAGTAGATACCAGTTTGGAGGAGGGTAAAGCGTATATGGTTCCCGTCCGAGTAATTTCGGAAGAAAGCTAATCAATCTTTAAAAGAATGCGACGTGTCCCGCTGGTTTCGATCAGCGGGATTTTTTTGATTTGTGGGGTGGCTTCCGACTAATAATCTTGTCTCATATTTTTAAAATTCAGAGTTTTCACTTAGTATTGTGCTCATGAATTCAGAACACAACAAATCCCTTATTAGTGACCTCATTGTATTAGCTCAGGCAGACGCCAAAGTAACGGAGGCCGAATACCATTTCATACTTCGGGTAGCCGAGCGCATGGAATTGACGAGTACCGATGTGGATGAGTTGTTTTTGGATCCTAAACCTTCCAAACCGATCTTTAGCGAGTTGGAGCGCATCACGCATTTTCACAAGCTCGTACTACTTATGAATGTAGACAGGGAAGCCCACGCCAACGAAGTGGCCGCCATTCGCAACTTCGGTCTTAAGATGGGAATACGCCCCGGAGTTATGGATCAGGTGCTGTTACAGATGGATCAGCATGAAGATCGTGTGATTCCAGCCCAGGATCTCATCAGGATTTTCCAGGCGTACTACAACTAATCAGGACAATTCGTCAGCCGTTTTTTTCAAAATCAGGACAAAATGTCCGTGATTCTGCTTTGGAATTCTATTTGCTTATATGAGTGAAAAAATGTCGAATTCCAAATACTAAAATCGTATGAAAACAGTTAAAAGAAATAACATCTGGTTCCCATCATTATGGAATGAATTTTTTGCTGATAACCGATTGGATGTGCCTAATTATGAAACTTTTAGCGTTCCAGCCGTAAATATTCAGGAAAATTTCGCGAACTTTGCCATTCAACTGGCAGCGCCAGGTTTGAAAAAGGAAAATTTTGCTATTGAAGTCGAAGACAATGTATTGAAAGTTTCTGCTGAAGTAACGACCAATACAGAAAAATCCGACGAAAAAGAAAAAAGTAAGTTCACCCGCAAGGAGTTTAACTACAGCAGCTTTACGCGCTCTTTCACTTTGCCCGAAACGGTACATGTGGATGAGATCAATGCAGCCTATGAAGATGGTGTGCTTACCATTACTCTTCCCAAGAAAGAAGAGGAGAAGATATCTAAGAAAATGGTTGAGATTTCATAATTGAAATTTAATTTGGTTAGTTAGTTGAAAATGACCGCGTGCTACTCAATCGGCGCGCGGTTTCTTTTTTGGATGAATTGAAAGATTCAAAATTCAAGATTGAAAGATTCAAGGATTGAAGTCATGTATCCTGATTCCTTGTTCTTGGTTCTTGGTTCTTTTTTCTCTTCTCTCTTTTCTATGTTCTGATTGTTTAAAGTTGCAGGTTACAAGAGTCGCATTTGGAGTTTGAAGTTTGGACCCTGAGCTTGCCGAAGGGTGGAATTTGGAGCTTGCCGAAGGGTAGAATTTTGAGTTTGCTTCTCCGTCTGTGACGGATCGCAAAGACCACGATTTTCAATTTTGGATTTTGGATTTTGGATTTTCGATTTCGAATTTGAAGTCCTGATTCCTGGTTCTTGGTTCTTTTTTCTCTTCTCTTTTTTCTATGTTCTGTTTGTTACAGGTTACAGGTTACAGGTTACAGGTTGCAGGTTTCAGGTTAGTGGTTAGTGGAAATTCATCATTCGTTATTCGATATTCAACTTCTATTTTCTTTGTTCTTTTCTCTCTGTTCTGATTGTTTAAAGTTGCAGGTTACAAGAGTCGCATTTGGAGTTTGAAGTTTGGACCCTGAGCTTGCCGAAGGGTGGAATTTGGAGCTTGCCGAAGGGTAGAATTTTGAGTTTGCTTCTCCGTCTGTGACGGATCGCAAAGACCAGACGTTTAAATTTTGGATTTTGGAATTTGGATTTTCGAATTTGAAATTTGGCACTTGGTATTTACCGTTTTCTCCGCTTGCCACCAGTACGTTGATGCCGCTGAGCATAAGTCCGATTGTCAGAATCCACAACCGCCTTCATGAGTTGTGACTTTTCTTCTGAAGTTAGATCACGCCATTTGCCCACAGGAAGATTCCCCAATTCAATATCCATGACGCGGACCCGCTTTAAGTCGGTCACCTGGTACCCCAAATACTCGCACATACGCCGAATCTGACGGTTGAGACCTTGTACAAGGATAATTCGGAATTCAAACCTGCTGAGTTTTTCAGCAAAACATCGTTTGGTAACCGTATCCAGGATAGGGACTCCTTTCTGCATCTTTCGGATAAAGTCCTCCGTAACCGGCCGATCCACCCGAACGATATATTCCTTCTCATGCCGATTTCCGGCCCTGAGGATCTTGTTTACAATATCGCCATCGTTGGTAAGTAATAGCAGGCCCTCACTCGCCTTATCAAGTCGCCCTATGTAAAAGATACGTTCAGGATGATTTATGTAATTAATGACGTTGTCCTTGACTCGGTCGTCGGTTGTACAGGTAATTCCGACAGGTTTGTTGAAGGCAATATACACAAGGGCACCTTTTGAAGAAATGAGCTCGCCGTTTACCGTGATCTCATCCTGAGGAGTAACCCGGTCGCCCAGAGAAGCGGTCACTCCATTTACCATCACCTTTCCGGAGGATATCAAAGCATCTGCCTGTCTTCGAGAGCAATAGCCGCTATCGCTGATAGCCTTATTAAGTCGTATGGTTTCCTGATTGGACATGGGAGCCGGATCTACTTCCTGCAAATCTTTCCGTTGATGATCACATCTTCACCCTGCACAATAATGGTCGATCGGTAAAAGAAGCAATTGCCTTCAATTTTAATCATCTCAACCAAAGCGCCTCCCACCTCATTGATGAACTGTTCGGTTTCAGTAAGTGGATAGTTGGGATCAAAAGAAAGTCGGTAAGTACAGTCGTTAATCCATTCAATAGCGATATACACATTCTCACCTTCTCCCGAGGTCGCAAACTCAACCTGCGTATCTCCATCCCGGTATACATCGTATTTGCGTATCTGATCCTCCTGAGTTTCAATATAGAAGTTCCCCTGCTTGAAATCAGCACAGGTCATACCCTGACCCAGCACAGCCCCCAGGGGAAGTAGTAGAAAAACTATGATGGTAAGTCGCTTCATAAAGCTGTTTCGGTTATACTTCTTGCAATTGTTGTTGCAGTCCTTTTATTTTATCACGCAATTTTGCTGCCAAAATGAAATCGAGCTCTTTGGCCGCCTTCTCCATTTCCTTCCGGGTGTCCCTTATCTTCTTCTCGATCTGAGGTTTCGTAAGGTATTCGTCCTGACTCTCAGCCGCCAGACTTTCGGCCGTTTCAAAGGTATAGCGTTCTACCTTAGCTTTTGTAAGCGCATTTTCCAGGGTTTTCTTGATAGGTGTAGGTGTAATATTGTTGGCTACGTTATAAGCCGTTTGCTTTTCCCTGCGATAGTTGGTGCTATCGATCGTCTGCTGCATGCTATTGGTGATCTTGTCGGCATACATAATGGCTTTTCCGTTGATATGTCGGGCGGCTCTTCCCACGGTTTGGATAAGGGATCGACCACTGCGTAGAAACCCTTCCTTATCGGCATCCAGAATGGCCACCAGCGAAACTTCAGGTAAATCGAGTCCCTCTCTCAGTAGATTGACTCCTACGAGCACATCAAAAAGGCCTAATCGCAGGTCCTGCATAATCTCTACGCGCTCCAGGGTGTCTACGTCACTGTGAATGTAGCGGCATCGAATCTGAATACGCGTAAGATATTTTGTAAGCTCTTCGGCCATTCGTTTGGTCAATGTGGTCACTAAAACCCGCTCATCCCGCTCAATGCGCAATTGGATCTCTTCCAGGAGATCGTCAATCTGATTCAAACTGGGGCGTACCTCAATTTCAGGATCCAGCAATCCTGTAGGACGAATGATCTGCTCCACATACACACCACCGGTCTTCTCGAGCTCATAATCCGCCGGAGTAGCACTCACGTATATCACCTGATTCTGAAGTGCTTCAAACTCCTCGAACTTCAGAGGTCTGTTGTCCATGGCCGCGGGCAAGCGGAAGCCGTATTCCACCAGGTTTTCTTTTCGGGACCGGTCACCACCGTACATAGCGGATACCTGTGGGATAGAAACGTGACTTTCGTCTACTACCATGATATAATCGTCCGGGAAGTAGTCCAATAAACAGAAGGGACGCGTACCGGGCAATCGCTGATCCAGATACCGTGAATAGTTCTCAATGCCACTGCAATAACCAAGCTCCCGGATCATTTCCAGGTCAAAATTGGTTCGCTCCTCTAGCCGCTTGGCCTCAAGGTGTTTTCCGATATCCTTGAAATAAGCAACCTGGGCTACAAGATCGTCCTGAATGTCCCGAATCGCATTTTGTAAGATCTCGGGGGAGGTTACAAACATGTTCGCGGGATAAATGTTGAGTCGGTCGTACTTTTCAATAACTTCATTCGTCGCAGGGCGGAACGCCTCAATCTCTTCGATCTCATCACCAAAGAAGTGAATTCGGAACGCATCATCGGCATAACCCGGATAGACATCTACGGTGTCGCCTTTAATTCGGAAACGACCGTTGGAAAACTCTACCTCCGTACGCGAATACAGGCTCTGTACCAGTTGATGCAGTAGTTTGGTACGCGAGATGACCTGTCCAACCTTCAGTTCAATCACATTCTTCTGAAATTCCACCGGGTTACCGATACCGTACAGGCATGAAACCGAAGCCACAACCAGTACGTCACGACGCCCTGAAAGCAGGGAAGAAGTCGCACTTAACCGCAGCTTCTCGATCTCTTCATTGATCGAAAGATCCTTTTCAATGTAGGTTCCACTGGATGGAATGTAGGCCTCAGGCTGGTAATAGTCGTAATAGGAAACGAAATACTCCACGGCGTTCTCAGGAAAGAACGTCTTGAACTCGGTATACAGTTGCGCAGCCAGTGTTTTGTTATGAGCCAGTACGAGTGTTGGCCGCTGTACAGACTCAATAACATTGGCAACCGTAAAGGTTTTACCGCTTCCCGTAACTCCTAAAAGCGTTTGATATTTCTCATCGGATTCGATACCATCTGCAAGGGCCCGGATGGCTTCCGGTTGATCTCCTGTGGGGGCAAAATCCGAAATGATCTTGAACTTCATAGCAAATCGTCACATGACCTACAAATGTAACGAAAATCAAGTCATTTCGGATTTCGTCCGAAGGCTTTTTTATGCGCTATCGGGGGTAGGTCTCATTAGCCCGATCCCTGCCAAAACCGTCCAGGCGACAACCCCAAAAACAAAGATTTGGAAACCGTGAAGATTTACGAAAACAAATCCGGCAACGCCCATGCCCAGGGCAGCAAGAGAGAGGACAATACCGAGCCATCCCAGCCATTTGGAAAGAGCACCTGTTTTTATGATGGCCAGTGACCACAAAAGTACTGCAACACATATTCCGACAATGAAAATGTAATCATAGGCATGATTCAAGGCACTGTTGAAATGCAGTATCGGTTTGATCGCATCAATAAGCCCGGATGATGCTTCGGCATACCGATATGTGAAATTCGCAAGGACCAGTCCGTTCATGGTTGCGGCCAGCATGACAGCGACAAGCGCAAACGTAATGAAGGCATACGCGGTTTGCGAGAGAAATGGCATAGCCGAGAGTCTGTTGGTTACTCCCCTAAATCCAATCCAGGTAAACGGTATGGATACCAGGGCAATAGAGTGTACAGTCATATTTAGTACCCGGACGCGCAGGATGTGCTCAAAATCACCGCCAACGGGATGTAACACCATAGTTACGAACATGAGGAAGGAGCCGATAAGAAGAGAGATGCCGGCTGCTTTTTCGATCTTGTTTTTCATAAGTACTTAGTTTTCTGAAAAACAAATCTAGCTTGTTCCCGGCCGAAGCCACTTGACTGAAATCAAGAAATGGAAGTATTGGCTACTTTTTTACGCACGCGGCTTAGGGTTTCAGGAGCAACACCCAAATAGGAAGCAATGTATTTCAAAGGAAAGCGGCGTATAAGTTCAGGGCGTGTATTGAGCAGTGTTAAATATTTTTTTTCGGGCGAGACCTTGGGATCCCGCTGAGCCGGATCAAAGGCTGCCTTTTCAAAAACACGTCCCAGCGCAAAAAAGGAAGGCGACATGGAGATCAGCTCATGCAAGTCACAAAGCGGAAGCTCCCAAACCTGGCTGTCCTCGAAGGCTTCAATATGGTTTTTGGAAGGTTTTTGAGCCGTGAAACTTTGGTGATCCAACACCCAGTTATTCTCGACATATAGTTTCAGAATGATCTCTTCTCCGTCACTATTTACACGGTAATGTTTAAAGCTTCCTTCTCGCACAAAATATAACGAACTACAAGTTTCACCCAGGTCGAGAAGGAGGGATTGCTTCGAAAGCGCCCTGGACTGCAACCGACTTGTAAAATCACGAATTTCAGCTTCAGAAAAGCGACCAAATTGTTGTATTGACTCAACCACGCCGGTGTGCATAAAGTGAAGATACAAAATGATTCGAAATGCAGCAGGAGATACTGCGTTCCATGGATTAGAACTTGGTTAGTTGCGTGATCTTTTTTGAGGCGTACTCCATAACAAAGATCTGTGATCTTCCATCCACGATTTGAGCGAATACAATGTTTGAATCGTCCGGAGAGAAGGATGGGAACATAACATCGGCCAGATCCGTTGTGACCCGTTCTATTGTTCCTTCCTGAAGATCGAGAATTTCGATATTCACCGAGGTATCGGTATGATTGGTGAAGAGCATTTTGTTTTGGTGATGCATTAGCGTGGGATTGGTGTGATGTGTATCACTTTCCAGCATGCAGGTCACGTTCGAACCATCCACATCCATACGGTAGATGCGGTATTTCCCGGATCGCTTGGACTGAAAGTAGAGGTACTTGCCGTCCGGTGCCCAATAGGGTCGAAGGTCATTGGCTTCGTTCCCGGTTAGGTTCATTACGTTCTTCCCGGACGAGGTCATAACAAAGATGTCCTTATGGCCGTCCATTTTTGATTCGAAAGCTATCAGCAAACCATTTGGTGACAGCAGGGGGGCGGTAATGCTGCTCTCCACCTCCAACAGTTTGGAGACCTTTGACGTTTTCAAATCCTGAAGGTAAACACCCTTTAAGCCATTACGTCTGGAAGTATACAGTATTTGAGAACCATCCGGCGACCAGGAGGGCTCTCCGTCAGGTACATCGTTATCGGTAAGCTGTATCAGATTCTTTCCATCCTTATTCATTACATATATCTCATAGTCTCCGTCAAGATTGGAGTAGAATAGGATTTGCTCTCCATTAGGGGACCAAACAGGATCATAACTGTGAACTTCGGTTTGAGCATTCAAGTGAATGAAGCTCAGTGTCAATATTGAAATAAATAGACCTTTCATAGCGGTTTGAAGATACAAATTGAGTACGATTAGAACCCTCTTTTTATGAAAAAAGACCCGAAGCGTCTACCAATTGGCAGTACTTAAGCGGCGATCCTACTTTTTCGCGATGACCTCTACCATAAGAGGACAGCAAAGGGTTGCCATAGGATTTTGCTCAAGTTCATCCATTTCCATTAGCGCCCTTCGCACCTCTTCCTGTGTGAGGTAGCCCATCTCCATAATCCTTGGGAAATAGCTGTGATAAAAGGTTTTTGGCCATTGCCAAATGAGATTGTCAGGACGTCCCAATTTAGCCATGAGTCGGACATTCTCGATTTCCATACCCATATCTGCACAGATCATGGGAAGTTCGCGTCCTATATCAATCTCTCCGCTCGAATCTTTGAAGCTCTTAAGTGCCATTTGAATGGCCTTGGTCAATGTGGGATGGTTGGGTTCGGTTTGATGGGTCGACCAGTCGTAGTATTCATGGATCACCATTTTTCCTCCCGGTTTCAATGCCTTGTACACCTTGGCCAGCACTTCCGTCGGATTGGGAAGCCAGGCCAGTGCCCAACGGCAGTACATACCATCGAGGCTATTGTCCTGTAGGTTCATTTCGTTGAAATCGGCCTCCAAGGCCTCAATATTCAATTGAAATTGTTCGGCGGTCTGCTTCAGAAAGGCGATATAGGATTCCGATTTGTCCACTCCGATCACCTTTCCGGTAGCTCCTGTCATTAAGGCCATTTCTTTGGTACAAAACCCTGGGCCGCATCCCAAATCCAGGAGCGTTTGTCCGGCCCGGAATCCGGCTAGTTCCCATCCGCGTTGTGCTTCCGAAGCCCATACCTGATGCTGAACACCCAGACGATGTAGTTCCTGAGCGTCCGTTCCTAATATATATGCGTTGGATTCTTTCATGCAGGTATAAAAGTAGGAAATAGTTTGATAGGTGTGAGGTGTGAGGTGTGAGGCCTGCCTGCCGCAGGTAGGGGTGAGGTTAATTGTCGGTGGTCTTTGGTCTCTGGTCTCTGGTCTATTCTCTCTTCTCTCTTTTCTCTTCTCTCTGTTCTGTGTTCTTTCTTCCTGTTTGGAATTTTGAGTTTGCTTCTCCGTCTGTGACGGATCGCAAAGACTTCACGTTTCAATTTTAGATTTTGGATTTTGAAATTTGAAGTATAAGGTTAATTGTCTGTGATCTCTGGTCTTTGTTCTCTTCTCTCTGTTCTCTGTTCTAATTGTTACAGGTTGAAAGTTTTGAGTTTTAAATTTTGAGTGTTAAGTTTTTAGTTGATTTGTTGATTTGTGGAGTAGCGGTTTGAGTCTTGGATCGTGATTCCTGATTCTTTGTTCTCTTCTCTTTGTTCTTACTTTTGAGTGTTGCAAGTTTTAAATTTTGATTGAGTTTTATTTGAGACCTTAACTCAATAACAAATAACAATAACAATCACTAATAATTAACGTAGACCCAGCCAATAAACGGATCGGGATACTCCGGATCGTTGAGATTGAGTACGTAGTAGTAAGTGCCGGTAGGCACGGGATTTCCGGTAAACAGGAGTCCAGTATTGGTAATACAATCCCAGAAACCGTCGTCGTTACCTCCCTCATAAATTAGATTTCCTTCGCGACTGTAGATCTTCAGGTTAAAGTCCAAATAGATATTGAGAAGGTTGGAAATCTCGAATACATCGTTGATACCGTCGTTGTTGGGTGACACCCCCTGGGGAATAAAGGGAGGGCAATTTTCGGTCATTATGGAGAAGGCCGAAGTAGCAAAACAGATCTCGTTTTCCAGGCGGACATAGATCACTTGAGGATCTGATGTATTTTGAAACTGCCCCGGATCGAAAATAGGATTGGTTCCCGAAAGAGCATCCGCTTCGTTGGAATAGTATGTGATTACATCGCTGGGATTTGTGGATATCAAATCGTTCTGAACGGTAAGATCAAAGGTTGCCGTATCAAACCCCTGGTCGCATTCCAATAGATCCGGAAGGGCAGCAATGGGGGGAATACTGACAAACATAACAGTCACGGTAAACTCATTGTTGAATTCGTTTAATTCTTCCACAATGCCGGTTCCGTTGCCGGAATCGTCGGCAACGCCAAGTAATACGAATGTATCGGGTAATGTATCCAACAGATCAACTTCCAGGAGCCCGGGTTCACTACCACCGATCGGAATATCCGCCTGGGTCTGCGCCTGCCCGATCAGGGAGCCTTCAGCGTAAAAGGCAACCGGAGTTCCGGCGGGAAGTATGCCAGTACCTTCTATGTTGTGGACCGTATAAGGAATTGTCGTAGTTCTTCCCCGGCATGCGTTGATCTCATCATCGATGGTAATGGTAGCATCCGGTAGCGGGCAGAAAATTACTTCAATGGTAAAACTATCTACTACAAAGCAATCTCCATTGTCAACACGTATGAAGATCGTTTGCGGGTTTGAAATGTTTATGTAGTTCTCCGGGTCGCTGATAGGATTGATATTATTCTCTGCGTCGTCTTGCGAAAGGTGATATGTGATCGTGTTCGCCGGATCAATTTGCGCCGTAGAAACCGTGAGGTCGAAAGACTCAATTCCCACCACATCACAGGTTTCCTGGTTGATGAGCCCGGTTACAACGGGGAACACCAGCAAACTAATTTCTACGGTCGCCTCATTGTTGTCTTCGTTGAGTTCATTTACGGTACTATTGCCGTTTCCGTCATCATCAACCACGGCACGAAGGGTGAAATCGGCTGGAATGTTCGGTGGAATTGTTAGCGTGATCTGTCCGCTTTCAGAACCGTCGATAGGAAGCTCCATGACGGTGGCCGACTGTCCCACCAGAGTAGTATTGGCATAAAAAGCTACAGGCGTTCCTGCCGGTAGTACGGCCGTACTGTTTATGTTCGACACAGTGTAGTCAACAATAATATCCCGATCGCCGCATACTGTTCCCCCGTCAACGTTGTCAAAAACGATGGTAGCATCGGGAAGTTCTGTGTTCAAGACGGTAATTATGTTATTGACCATGACCAGGTCCTGTCCTGAGGTAAGTTGTATGGTAGCGTTGATATCCCCCGGACTAATGTTGTTTTCGATATCGTAAAAATCGATATCCATATTGAACAGCTGATCAGATCCCGTAAAGCTATTGGTTCCGTTAAAGGCGTTGTCAGGCGGGTTCAAAGGCGGATTACTGATGATGTTTCCGTTAACACTCAGGGTTTCATTCACGGCCAGATTCAGATCCCCTTCCCAGGCCAGGAATCCGATCTTAGCACCTATGTTGTCCAGTACGTTCAGGTTTTCAAGAATGATGGTCAGGGTAGGATTGGCTTGTGAAACGCCTTCCAGTCCGTCAAAAACATTCACCTGGTTAAGAGGAAGATCGGGGTCTTCGTACACTACGGTCACCGCCCAGCCGCCAAAGTTGGTGGCATTTCCTCCGTTCGACGTACAATAGGGTTGAATATCGGCCAGGAGATCTAACTCGGCCAGGGTATATGTACCGTTGCCCAAGCCCGTGAGTAGGGTTGTAATATCTGCAAAAGCTGCAAAATATTCGAAAACCGCTCCACCGCTGTTGAACGAAAAAGTGAAGGTGCGTTCCGCAGTGATCGGATTACCATCGAAAGTCACATCTAAATCTCCGGGACCGCTCCCTGCCCAATACAGATAAGCAGCTACAATGGTCTGATCTGCTTCGAGGGCAAAGTCGGCACTGCTTTCAGTAAGAATGTCACAGAGTCCACTACCGCTGCCATTCTCCTCCAGATTGAGCGTGTTTCCAAAGGCGAGATAATCATATCGTCCATTGAATTGCTGAAACAGTTCGATCTGTTGCGCAGAGGTAAAGGCCGTCACTAAAAAGATGACGAGACAGAAGCAATTTTTTAGGCACATCGGTTCTACGTGATACTAGCTAAAGATACAGAATCTTCAGCAACGCAGAAGTAAAGACCGATGAATTATTACAGGTCGCGCTTCTTCAAAATGAGATAGGACCAATAGATGAACAGGAACGTCCAGGCGAGTGCTACCAGGACTATATGCCACTGTACATGATAGTCGAGATTAATATTCTCGCCTAACTGATTGGCAATCGTATCAACCGCATTGAATCGGGTATACGGTTCTTTGAGTAAGTCCCACATGCTGTGCAGCGGAAAGAACTGTGTGATTGATTCTGCCATATCCTTACTATCGAAGACCTTATGCCATAACAGTTGATAGATAATCAGTTCTACAATCTGCCATATAGCCAGGAAACCTAGTGCAAATGCCGATCGTTTTACCCAAATCCCTAAGAACAAGCAGAAGGAGAAAAAGGCTACCAGCTTAATGAAGTAGGCAAGAACAAACTCCAAATCCCGAAAAATGACCCCAATCTCCTTATAGTCGGAAAAACTAAGTCCCAGGATCATGGATACCACAAACAGAAAAACAGTGGACACCAGGGAGAACAATACCACTGTGAGGAACTTGGAAAGGATGAACTCCTTTTTGCTGAGTCCGTCAATAAGATTTTGTTTGAGTGTTCTGTAGGTGTATTCGTTGGCCGTCATTGAAACGATAACAATGGCCAGCAATATCTTGAGATAGGCAACAATATGCGAATTGAAGTGCCAGATATACGGGAAGTTGAATATTCCCTGATCGGCAACCCTGAACTTGATATTTCCAATATTGAATTCGATGGAAACGATAAGGGCGACCGAGATAATAAGTGCAAAGTATACAATGGAGATTATTTTAACCGCCTTGTTATACCTCAGTTTCTGAAGTTCTATGTTGAGTAATCGTAGCATGGTTAGTTAAGGTTTTTGGTGATTTCAAGGAATTGTTCTTCCAAACTTTCTTTTCGTTTCACCAAATGGGAAAGGACTATGCCTCTGGCGTGAAGCTTACTGTTAAGATCTGCAGCATCCATAGGACTATTCAAATAGGCGACAAGTGCTTCGTCTTCCGTTTTGATCTTCCCGATGGACTCAATCTCAGTAAGCGCCTGTTCCAGCGCCGACATATCTTCACTTTTAACCGTAAAGAATCCGTGGCTGGCATTCATGCCGTCCACCGGTCCGGAATAAAGGCTTACGCCTTTTCGAAGGATAACGACATGAGTACAAACCTTCTCAACCTCATCTAACAGGTGTGAAGCCAATAATATGGTTGTTCCTTCCGAAGCAATTCGTTTAATGATCTCACGAATCTGATGAATTCCTTCCGGATCCAGTCCGTTTGTGGGTTCATCCAGAATCAATATCTCAGGATCATTAAGAAGGGCCGAAGCGATAGCCAATCGTTGCTTCATACCCAGGGAATAGGTTCGGAATTTGCTGTGCTTTCGCTCCGAAAGACCAACGATTTCAAGCTTTTCCTCAACTTTGTCAGTCGATACTCCCTTAATCTTGCATACAAGTTCAAGGTTTTGTACCGCCGTCATGTAGGGATAAAAATTAGGGCGTTCTATAATCGCCCCTACTTTCTTTAAAGCCTGGTGGGTATTCATAGTCCCATCAAACCAGAGAAAATCCCCGGAGGATCGGTTTACTACGTTTAGTACAATTCCCAGGGTTGTGGACTTTCCGCTTCCATTGGGGCCCAAAATACCATAGACATTACCCTTTTCTATGGTAAAAGACAGATTATTCACCGCCGTTATGGGTCCAAAGTGCTTGGAAAGGTTCTTGATTGTTAAAATTGGCTGCACAGTGTTCTTTTTGGTGTTAGCTGGAAATAAGACGAACGGCCGGAAAATTTGTTACAAATTTTCTGACAAGCCCAAGGTTTTCAAATCCTAGATTCCAGAAAAAATGCGCTGACTCTGCGAGGGAGCTCGCGACCGACGCAGTCTATCACAATCCACAGTTTGCTTCTCCATCTTCGACAGCTCGCAAAGACCATATCTATACCTTTGGTATTTGGAGCTTGGAATTTGGAGCTTGGAATTTGGAATTTGGAATTTGAAATTTCACACCGGTCCTAGGACTTGCGTTCCTGGTTAAAGTACACGAGGTAGTAATACATTTGCTTTTCCTCGTCCCATCCTTTTTCTACAAAACGTTCCGCACTTTCCGGGTTGATAAAATCCATTTTGATCTGAATATTGGTATCCAGATTGATCACATTCTTGATCTTCTTACGGGCATCGGTTACCGCTGTATTGGCAATAGGGAAGGAGGTGAGGTCCTCAATCTTGTATTTGGGTGCTCTTTCGGTTTTATAGTGACGGAATTCCGGAATGAGCTCCGGGTTTTCGATGACCTCGTTGATGAATGATGTTTCCTCGAAATCGTCATTCTTTGCAAAGTGGTTTACAGCCCTGTTCATAAACAAAACTTCCTCTTTCTTGTCTTCTGCCGGCAGTACAACGTCTCTTGCAAAATCCTGACAGAACTTGAGATACTTTTTTGTATAAAAGTTTTCATCTTCAAACGCATCCACTCCCAAAAAGTGCTCTAACCAATACCGGGCATCATAGCGGTTGCTATCTACGGAAAGAATCTTATATCCTTCTTCTTTCTGAACATTAAAAATGAGACACCCCTTGTCAAGCTTGTTAAGGTTTACACCCTGTTGTAACATGGCTTCCAGTTGGGTCCCTTGCTCTGCAAACTGCAGGAAGTCCTGTTTTATCTCCGACTTAAAAATACCTATAGCTTCTACCTTCTCATTGTCCAGTTGTACATTCTCCAGGTAAGCTACATACACCTCTCCACTCTTAATGTGCGGATGCATGGACTGATCGAACAAATACCGCGCGATTTTCTGACTCTGCACATGTACACTCTCAGGATGTGAGAAGACGGTTGAGGCCATTTTGAATAGTTCATGGAACTCAAGGTCGGCATCGTGGGTAAACCGGAAGTAGTTTTCTTCTTTATCTCTGAAAGGCTTCAAAAAGAACTCTTTGAGCAAAGGAGTTAACTCATCGTCCAACTTAAATGGTTCCTGCGAAAGAAAAATCGATTCGTTACGGCTTTTATTTCCAACGCGGTGAATGGATAAGGAAGCGATGTGTGTATTGTACAGGTTTAACATGGAAGGTCAGTATTGAGTATTGAGATGTGAGTATTGAGATTTATTTGGAATTTTAAATTTGAGTTTTGGAATTTGCGTAAGCCCTTAGTTCCAATTTTCATCAAAGTCCAGATCGGTATAGTCCTCCGGGTTCAGATCGAAATCTTCATCCTCAGCGTCTTCCTCGGAAGCTTCGGCCACGAACTCCTTTTCCGGAGCTTCTTCCGGAATATGCCCGTGAGCGAACATGAGATTCGGATAACTGCGGCCCTCTTCGTAGTCGGCAATTTCAGCAAGCTCAACCAAAAACGTCCACATGTTCAGAAAATCATAGACATAGATCAGTTTGGTCTGATCTTCATGAGTAACGTCCTCCAGGAACGTTTCGTTCATAACGCGAACGCTTCCGGGCTCTTCACCCATATCGAACAAGGCAATCTCCTCGCCCTGTTCCCACAAGTCATTGCTTATATAAAAAGAAGCCATTTCCTGACCGGCAAATCCAAACGCCTGAGTGATCGTATTGTGAAAGTCTTCCAGCGTGCTGGAGCCCTCAATTTCGATATCTCTAAAAACGTCTTCGTGTGTGTCTAATATGATTCTGAAACGGTAGATCATCCCCATAAAAATTGTGGGCGCTAAGGTACGATTTTACCACGGCATAACCACCGCCATCTTTCAGTTTTAATAAGTGGTCCTACTCGCTGGAAACGGAGGAGGTTGCGGTGTCAGGCCGTTTGAAAGCTTCAAGCACCACATAGAACTGTACACCGAATAGCAGCGAGGCGATCACGAGGTGCAGTGGTTGCGACAGGAATGGAAAGTCCAAATAATACATGGCAATTCCCGTAGCGGCTTCGGCAATAAGCAATATTATTACCCAATTGAGCTTGGAGAAACCGTAATTCCGCTTCCTGCTGAAATACCAAAGTGCAAGGTTTAACACTACGACGAGAATCGAAAATGACCTGTGTAAATAGAAATAGATATTGGGATTCTCCAACCATTTTGCACGCAATTCATAACCCACTATTTCCACCTGCTCATCCACAAATTGGCGTACCTGGGTGCCCAGGATAACCTGCAAGCCTGTAAGGGCAATGGCCAGCAGCAACAGGGCCTTGAACTTCTTGGAGGCATTAAAGACAGGAATTTGCTCCCTGGCAATTTGAAGCAGATAGAGCAGCAATGCAACGATCACCAATGCCATGACCATGTGAATTGTGATCTTTACGGGCGCCAGCACCGAATCGACCACGGTCTTACCCAACCAGGCCTGGAATCCTATAAATACAACACTTAACCAGGACAATACGGTAATCCGTTTTCTGCGCTTCCATTGCCAAATGGAAAGTATGGCCATAACGAGAATTGCCAATCCCGAGACCGCGCCCAACAAGCGATTGATGTACTCTATCCAGGTATGCCATACGTTGAACTTAGCGTAGTCGTGTTCCGTGTAATCTTCCCAATTGTTAGAGTTAAAACTGTCCGCAGTAGTGAAGTCCGATGCCGCGACTTTAAGACTTTCTTCGACTATGATCACCTGTCCCTTTTTAAACTCGCGCTGTGGCTGCCACTGTAACTCCGAGACATCTGTAGGTGGAATGTAATAGCCGAAACATCGCGGCCAATCGGGACAACCCATCCCGGAGCCTGTCATCCGAACCACGGCGCCCGCGATGATAACAAGGTATACAGCTATGAGGGCAATTCGGACGGACTTTCGGTACATACTATTCTACAGGTTTTAAATTAAGCTCGGCTCCTTTTTTGAGCATATACTCACGGGCTGCGTCATATTCGTTGGGAATTTCACCTTCCAAAATGGCCTCTTTAATGGCGTCTTTGATAATTCCGATTTCCCGGGACGGAGACAATCCAAAGGTGGTCATAATTTCC
>CAZTLE010000053.1:0-22154 GCA_964614415.1 uncultured Aureitalea sp.
TACTTCGCTGGCCTAATGGATGCGGTAGGGGCAAGCTTAAATGATGATGCCTTGGCAGCTATGTTTGATCCAGAGTTGGACAACAAGAAAGTAAAGCAAGACCCTAATGATTTAGTAAAAGCTTCTGCTGTAAATTTCTATGATCCGGATATCACAGAGAAAGAAGTAGATGAGTTTTATGCAAACTTAAAAACCACTTTGAAAGACCCACGTGTTTCAATGGGATTGAACTCAAAATTAGTTCGCAATGAAGCTGGTGAGCTTGAAGAGAAAGTATGGAAAATCGATGGCATGTATGGAGAAGCGATTGCTGAGATCATAAAATGGTTAGAAAAGGCAGTAGAGGTGGCAGAAAATGAGCCACAGGCCAATGCCCTTAAACTGCTAATCGAATACTACAAAACCGGAGACCTAGAAACTTGGGATAAATACAATGTGGCTTGGGTACAAGCGACTGATGGTGACATTGACTATATCAACTCTTTTATTGAGGTATACAACGATCCTAAAGGATACCGCGGATCCTATGAGACTATTGTCGAGATCAAGGATTTTGACATGTCAAAGAAGATGGCGGTCCTTTCTGAAGAAGCTCAATGGTTCGAAGACAACTCTCCATTAATGCCGGAACACAAAAAGAAAGAGGTAACGGGAGTGTCTTATAAGACGGTTATTGTGGCGGGAGAAGCCGGAGATGCCTCACCAAGCACACCGATCGGTGTGAACCTGCCTAACAACAACTGGATTAGAACAAAACACGGAAGTAAGTCTGTGTCCCTGGGGAACATCATCCACTCATATAACAATGCCGGTGGAAGTGGCCGACTGCAGGAGTTTGCACATGACGAAGACGAAATAGCAGGAGAAAAAGCCTATGGTCAATTAGGGGACAAGTTACATACCGCACTTCACGAAGTAATAGGGCATGCCTCAGGACAGATCAACCCCGGCGTGGGTACTCCAAAAGAAACATTGAAGAGTTATAAGTCCACTATCGAAGAAGGCCGTGCCGATCTTTTCGGATTGTACTACCTCCTTGATCCGAAACTTCAGGAGCTGGGATTGGTGGAAGACTGGGAAGCTACCGGAAAGGCAGCTTATGACGGATATATCAGAAATGGTCTCGTTACTCAATTGATCCGACTGGAATTGGGAGATGATGTAGAGGAATCCCATATGAGAAACCGTCAATGGGTGAGTGCCTGGGCTTTTGAGAAAGGTGAGGCCGATAATGTGATAGAAAAGGTAACCCGCGATGGAAAAACCTACTACAACATTAATGACTATGCGAAATTGCGAGAGCTGTTTGGTCAGTTGTTACGAGAGACTCAGCGTATTACTTCGGAAGGGGATTATGAAGCTGCCAAGGCTTTGGTTGAAGACTATGGAGTGAAAGTAGATCAGGCTTTGCACAAGGAAGTACTTGATCGAAATGCGCAGTTCAAATCGGCCCCTTACGGCGGATTTATCAACCCGGAGATTGTTCCGGTTACGGATGATAACGGCGAGATCACAGGTTTTACCATCGAGCAACCGGCTTCATTTGCCGAACAGATGTTGGATTATGCGAAGCGATACAGCAATTTACCTGAGGAGAACTAAGATCTTCTGCATATAAACTAAAAGGTTCTCTACGGAGGACCTTTTTTGTACCCGGATAATTTGTATTTTAGGACTTGCTCCATTAACCTACCGGTAACAGTTCAACGTATGAGAAAAAAATTACTCTTCCTTCTGGGAATCCTTACGATCACTGCTGCAAAAGCGCAAGTATTTTTTGAAGATCAGGCAACTGCATTGGGTGCAGGAGTCGCCTATGGCCATGTTCAGTTAGGAGCCGGAATTTCGTTCTACGACTATAATGGCGATGGCCTGGATGACATCACGATTGCGGCTTCCGGCACCGGGGATTACACCTTTCTTAGAAACACAGGAACCGGATTTGTGAACGATGCACTGCCTATTACCAATTCGGGGAATCAGTCGAAGCAGATCATCTGGGTCGATTTTGATAACGACGGTGACAGTGACTTTTTTGCGGCTAGTGACGAAGGCTTGTCAAGACTTTATCGAAACGATGGAGGCGGCACCTACCAGGACGTAACGGCTACCTGTGGGTTCCCAACACAAGTAATGGATATTTGGGGCATCGCCTGGGGTGATTACAATAATGATGGCTATTTGGACGCCTTCTTTTCGCTGCGTGAGGCAACGCAAACAGTTCCCAATGCGCTGTATCGCAACAACGGGGACGGCACGTTTACCGATGTCACGGTACAGGCCGGACTTGAGCAGGCTGGTTATCTCACTTTTTGTGCCTCATTCTTTGATTACGATAAAGATGGCTTTCAGGATATCTATATGGCCAATGATAAGTTTTATACACCCAATATCCTATATCGGAACAATGGTGACGGCACCTTTAGTAATGTAAGCACAGCGGCAGGTATGGATGTGTATATGGCGGCTATGAGTACTACTATAGGCGACTATAACAATGACGGCTGGTTGGATGTTTATGTCACCAACGACTACCCACCAAGTGGTGGAGGTCTCTCCGGAAACGCTTTGTTGGAAAACAATGGTGACGGCACTTTTACTAATGTGGCTGTTGCTACCGGAACTGAGTTCAATAGCCTTGGCTGGGGCGCAGTATTTCTGGATGGGGAGAATGATGGCTATGTGGACCTGTATGTAAGCGGAGGCCGTAATGCTTCCAATCCTACGTATCTGCCCGCTGCCTATTACCGAAATCTGGGAGATAATACGTACGAGATTCCGACTACCGCTGGCTTTGTGGGCGATGAAGATGAGAGCTATGCGAATGCGATTGGGGATATTGAGAATGATGGTTATCCGGAGATCATAGTGTTGAACAATCAGGGAGAAAATATCTACCTATGGAACAATTTGACACCTCAGGATAACAACTGGTTGAAGGTAAAACTGGAAGGCGTGCAGAGCAACAGGATGGGTATTGGTTCCTGGATTGAGATCGGAACCGGAGATCACGTCCAATACAATTATACCGTCTGTGGAGAAGGCTATTTGAGTCAGAATAGTGCTGCTGAGTTCTTCGGACTTGGAGATGCCACGATCGTGGATTATGTAAAAGTCACCTGGTTAAGCGGAGCCATTGATTATTTTGAGGATGTTGCCGTGAATCAGATGCTGGAAATTGTGGAGGGATCGAGTCCGCTGAGTGTTGAAGATCAACTTCTGAATGACATGGTCATCTATCCCAATCCGGCGCAGGACATTTTGAATATCAAGCTCACTTCTGCTGAAAGTGCTACCGTTACAATTTTTGATCTGAACGGCCGGGCTGTTCTTACTTCGTCCCTTACTGAACCACAAACCCGGCTTGCTATCGATCGACTACAAGCCGGGGTGTATGTGGTTGAGGTGACCGGAGAGGTCGGCATTATCGTTGAAAAGCTCATTAAAAAGTAAACCCCTCCTTTTTTACTCCCCAGTTTTCCAGGAGGGATTTACGATTATCCCATTCACTAGCGACATGCTGTCGCAAGTAATGTTCTATGTTCAATTCAAAAATAGGGTACGAAGACAGGTCGGTAAATACCTATTCGTGGGTATATTTTAGGTTTTGATGCGTTCCATGACAAACTGGGCTGCAAAGCGCGCCAATTGATTCGATCCGGAAAGTCCAATTCTCTTGATGATATTTTTTCGATGGGTACTTACTGTCTCTTCACTCAGGTCGAGAAGGTCTGCAATTTCGGAAGTAGAGAACCCGAGCCCCACGAGACGGAAAATGGTATTTTGACGTTTGCTCAACTTCTTGAGATTATCGCTTTGATTTTTTGCGATAATTAAGGACTGAATGATTTTGTCCATCAATTGCGCCTCTGAGGATACTCTTTTTACTTCGGCCAGGATTAGCAGCGTTTCTTCTTGTGTGAGTTTTTGTTCTGGATTTTCAAATTTTCGTAAGGTACATAATAGATTTTCGAGCGAATTCATAGCTCTAAAGTAATGGACTAATCCATTGCCTGAAATCCCCAATAAAAGGGATATTACAATGTGTCGTACTTGCTTTCCAGGGCATAGCGCAGGAGCTCGGTCTTTCCGGAGAGCCCCAGTTTACGGATCATATTCTTGCGATGCGTTTCTATGGTGGTAACTGCCGAGAAGCGGAGTTCAGCGATCTCCGAGGTGGATTTGCCCTGGGCGATCAACTCCAGGATGGCCCGTTCGGTTTTGGAGAGTAGGGGTTTGGTTTTTGTCTTTTGGGAGTGCTCATTTTCTATTAGGTGATCGATATTGGCATCAAAGAATGTTTCGCCCGTGGCTACCGTATTGATCGCATTGAGCACTTCTTCCAACGGGGAGTTTTTCAATAAATACCCTGAGGCTCCGGCGTCGATCATTTTATTGACGACCACACTTTTATCGAGCATGGTAAAGGCGATTACTTTGGTGTTTGGAAGTTCCTTTTTGATGGTCCGGGTGGCCGTGATACCGTCCATTTTGGGCATTTTTACGTCGGTAAGTACGATCTGGGGTTGCTTTAACCGAACGAGGTCCAGAAGCGCCTCACCGTCGTTTACACTTCCCACAATGCTAATATTTTCCTCGTATTCCAAAAGGAGGTGTATGCCATCGGCCATGGCTTTATGGTCTTCCGCGATTGCCACTCGGATCATAAGGTAGATCTATTACTGCTGTGGTGCCCTTGCCCGGGGAGGAATCAAGTTGCAAGGTGCCGCCCTGTTGTTCAATTTGTCGTTCCAGGTTCTTCAAGCCCATGCTTTTTCCAAAAGCTTGCTGGGTGTCGAAGCCAATGCCGTTGTCTTCTACAATAATGTTCAGCATGTCCTCGTGTCGAGTCACCGAGATTGTGGCCTCTGTGGCCTGTGCATGTTTGATCACATTGTTGATCAGCTCCTGAACGGTACTGAAGATAGTAATTTCCAGGGAATTATCTATACGCTCATTGAGGCCAAAATCCTCCACATTGACTTGCAGCCCATTAGCCCCCGAAGCCATTTTGGCTAGATTTCGTAAGGCCGGCAGCAAACCTTTTGTGGCAACAACCCCGCTGTTTTTAAGATGCGCCATGCCTCGCACTTCGTCATGGGCCTGGTTTAGCAATTCCAGGGTATGATCAAAGAATTCTTGATCTACCTGATCCAGTTGATCTTTGTTCTTCTTGATATGCTCAAATTTGAATCTCGCTGCGTTCAAGGTACTTGCTACACTATTATGCAAATCGTTGGCCACTGTTTCCCTTTCTTTCGCCTGTCCGGCGATCATCGCCTGAAGTGATTTGAGTTCTTGCTCCGCCAAAATCTTATCGGTCTTTTGGACCTCTAGTTCACGTTCTTGTTCGGCGATACGTTGTTTGCGTTTGGTGCTACGATATATGAGTATGGAAATTACTAGGACTGATAGACCTGAACCCAGTGAAGCTAGGATTTGGGTATTGCGTTTGGATATGGTAGCTTCATATCCCTCTTTTTCCCTTTCTAAGGTTATGATTTGAATTTGAAACTCCTCTGTGCCTAATTCGGCAATAGCTAGATTTTGAGCATGGTCATTTATACTGTCCTTCAGGTTTCGGTATTTTGTTGAGTAAAAGAGAGAATTTTCGCAATCTCCATTCTTTTGATAAACTCTGGCCAAATTATCATAATAGATTAGCCTTGTCTTGGCACTATATTCTCGAAGCGGAATAGCTTCAGCTTTATGATAATATTCAATGGCAGTTATATAATCGTTCAGGTTCTCATATGCTCTGGCTTGGTTGTTAAGATTATAGGATACATACTCTCTATACTTTTTACTTTCAAAAACTGGTAAGGACTTTTTAAAATAGAAAAGGGCAGAATCACTATTTTTTCCGATCGTGTTGTAGACAATTCCAACATTGTTTTCAATGCTTGATATACGTAAAGTATCTTTAATTTTTTCGAGCTCTGTAATTGACTTTCTATAGAATCTTAGAGTGTTTATAAAATCGTCATTATCGAGATGGATTGTTCCAATACCGAAGTACATTTGCGCTAAGCCAAGGGTGTCATTGGTGGCTTCATTGAACGCTATAAATTCGTTTAGAAAGGGGGTTTTGTCAATATTCAGATCATCTTGATGCGTTAGCAAGTCATAGATTTCATAGTTAGTATTTGCAACAATATTTACACTGTCAATTTGTTTGAAAAGAAACTTTGCTTTCAATAACTCATCAAATCCGCTATGATGTAAGTCTTTCTTCTTATAAACTAAACCTAAATTAAAGTGATATTTTCCCTGTTCGTAAGTAGATAATTCATTCAGTTTTAAAGTATTTAACAAGATGAACGCGGAATCCAGTCTTTTTTCTTCAATTAGTCTTTCGATATATTTAAAACTGTTAGATTGAGAATATAACGGAGTTACTAAGATTGTTAGAACCAAAATACTCAACCCTTGTATTTTGTTAAAAATGAGCATCGTTAATAAATTTGACCTGAGGGGGAGAAGAATCAAAGATATTAAATGTGAATGCGAAAAGGCCAATAATTTTAAATTATTGGCCTCCACACTGATCTGAGTATAGATATTTAGATGCCTATTAGTACATTTCCATCTTTTGAGTCGGGTATTGTTGGGTCGTCATAACAATTATCACAGAAGTCTTTCCGGTGCATTTCGTTCTGGATTTCTTGATCGTTGTAAATGACTACATGAACAGGAACTCTGGAATTTTTCACAAATGGGCAAAGTTTGTGTAAAATGAAACTGGTGCCCACAGGAGTTGTTTTACCCATTATAGCTTTCAAATGCAACTCTGTGCAAATTTTATCACTATCCGGGCAATCCTCTTCCTCGACATAGGTCGCCATGAAAATTTCCAAGTTTTTAAAGGTGTTTTTTGTAATGGTTAGTTTGATGATTTTATCATCTTGATCCGTCCATTTTTCGAGTTTGGCTTTGATGATTTTATCATCTCCGCCTAGTACGCTTTCAAAATACAAAACATACTCTTTTGTTTCAACTCCCGGTACTACTGGTACGTCTGCCATAATTACTTATTTTTAAAGTTTATAAATTCTTTGAATGTGATTTTTTTTAGGTCATAATTTTTTACATTTTGATTGAAGATGTTTTCAAAATGATTTGAAAATGTTGCGGTATGGTTTTTAGTTTTGGCAAAGATTAAACCAACGACATTGCCTGATTTGCTTACGAGAGGAGAACCTGAATCGCCGCCATTTGCCATACACGTGGTCATGATTTGGTTTCTGTAAAAAAAGTGTTTGTTCAATGGTTTGCTGAAGTAGTAAAGTGTGGCGTTAGTTGAACGTACAATGCCTTCACTGTAACCGGTACTCCTTCCGCATTTCTCCACTGCCATTCCTCTGGCTGCCTCTATGGGCGACAGAAACTGGATATTCGCACATCTAGAAAATTCACCTGGCTCTAGTAAGGAGTCGATTCTGATCAAGGCTGCATCAATTATATCATTTTGTAGCAGCCAGTGGACATTGCCGATTGGTATGCTATTACTATTCGAGTCACTCAGTGACGGGTGTGCCACGTAGTTTTTATGCCCTCTAACGCCTCCTCTGAGTACGTGAGCATTAGTTAAAGCGAAAATTGAGCGATCTTCTTTAATTCTTAGAAGACATCCTAAGGTGCCAGAATATTGGAGATCTTTGAAGCTAGAGATGCTTATGCCTCCTTCTAAATAATCGTGGCGATTTTTATATAGCTCGCCGGAATTGCCACAACATAATAATTCTATATCGTCAGAATGTCTTGAAATGAACTTCTCATCTTTCAGTTTTCCTGAAACTTCTTCCGAGAAGCCAATAATCATAAGATCTTCTTTACTGAGTCCATTTATAGGAAGAGGATCTAATTTGAGTGATTGTATCTCATCTTCATCCAGACCAAACTTATAATCTCCTTCAAGAAATATATCACGGTTTTTGATTATTTCTTCTGTCATTTTTTCAAGCTTCGAAATTGTATTTTCGGAGATTCCAAGTCTTGAAAGTTCAGAGTGTTTTTTTGTTGATAGGAACTTGTCCACAACATAGGTGGGCTTTATTTTGAATCCAATTTCAATAGTATATTCAAAGGGGTTTCTTGGATCGTTGATCACAGCTGCATACACAGCTTTTCCATATTTTTTGTCTATAAATATTTCTTCTTCATTATCCTTCAAATATTCATTTGCTTCTTGTTCAGTCATCTTTGTTTTTGTTTTTTGATTAAACTCTGGTTTGAGGATTTGATTTAAACTGCTTTCTAAATTGGATTGAACAAATAAACCAATGCAAAAACCGCTAATGCACCACTGGCTTTAATACCCGGTGACCCTTTAATTTCACCATCTACGAGTTCGATAAAACCTGGTATTGCAACACTAATTGCTGCGGCTGACAGACTCACAATTATTCTGATTATACCTTTTAACTCCAGAAAAATTCTGTCTTGTTCACCTGAAGTAGCGTTGGCCAGATATTTGAAACAGAACGACATTATATATGCTCCTGTTAAGACTAGAATGAGATTGGTAAAAAACTTTTTCATGGCCTATCGAGTTTATGGTTTCGATGTCAAAATTGTCTTCAAACTTGATTCTGTTTTATACCCAATACCGGGTATATTTCAAGAAAATGAGGCGTAATTAACTTATTGCGAGATAAATAGAAAGAAATACCCTACAGTTTTAATGTGATGAATTGTGAAGTTGGGCTCTTATTAGGTTAACTTGGGAAATGAAGAGTACCCTTAAGCGGGTAGAGGAATAATGAATATCGAAAATCGAATGTTGAGTTTTAAGTGTTGAATTTTAAATTTTGAGTGTTGAATTGCAGGGATCGTATAACGAATAACCCAATAACAACTAACCAAATAACGAATATCGAATGCAGAATATCGAATGACGAAGTTAATCCTTGATAAGAGACTTCACCAACAATAGAAGCCCCGCAAATACCAAAAACCCAACCAGGATCCAGATGCTTCCTTTATATTGCTTTTTGTGCAGTTTTTTATCCTTTCGGTAGCTAAAGATCATCACGATCACAAAGGCGATGACAAAAATTCCGGCGAAGATCCACTGACCTTTAGTAAACATAGAGGTTTAATTGAGCTACAAAAGTAAGGAAGGATAGGTTTCATTCCAAGGAACACCGTCGTGTAAAATCTCAAATTACAAACACCAAATTCCAAACTCCACCCTTCGGCAAGCTCAGGGTAAAAATTCCAAATTCCAAACTTGCCCGCCGTCAGGCAGGTTCCAAAACGACCCTGCGATGGACTCAGGGTAAATCCCAAATTAAAAATTTAAAATTCCAAAGTAGAATTCAGGAGGCAATTAGGCTTCGAGGATGGCCTGAATATCCGGCTTGAAGTAGTTGGGGCCTTTGAGTACCTTTCCGTCGTCGCGGTAGATCGGTTTTCCATCTGCACCCAGCTTACTCATGTTGCTGCGTTGGATCTCATCAAACACCTCATCGATCTTGTACTGCATACCATGCTCTATCAAAGTTCCACAAAGAATATAGAGCATATCCCCCAGGGCATCTGCCACTTCTACAAGGTCATTGTTGTTGGCAGCTTCGAGATATTCCTCATTCTCCTCACGCATTAGTTTGTATCGCAACAGATTTTTGGCTTCGCCAAGGTCGGCAGTAGGAGATTCTTTAACGCCCAGTCCGAATGCTTCGTGGAACTCGCGCACAGCAGCAGTGTATTTGTTCATAGGAATGAATAGTTAGAGTGTGATATACTTTTTTAAAAAAATTAAAGATAGTTTATATATGCTTATGCACTCTCGGTTACTCTAAAAGGTATTTTGAATCTAACTATCACCCCAAATGAGCTGGCATCCAATTCTGATTTATTTACTGTTTCCACTCCAGTACCCGTGGCACGTTTTAAATAGTTTGATATCAATTGTGTAGAGATGGATTGTTCCTTATTGTCTTCTTCGGATAAATAGCCATTTCCATTGTCTTCAATCGTACATTCTATAAACTTTTTCAACATTTTTAGATGAATGCTGATAACGCCTTTTTGCCGAAGTCCGTTAAAACCATGATGAATACAATTTTCAACAAACGGCTGTAGTAACATAGGTGGGATAAACACAAACTCGTCTTCCTTCATATTTTCATAGCTAAAACTATAGCTAAAAGAGTCTTTCTTGGTAAATAATTGAAGGTCCATGTATTTTTTAAGAGATTCGATTTCCTGCTCCATTGGTACGAAGTTATCGATAGAGTTTTCCAAAAACAAACGTAACAATCTTGAAAACTTAAGTAAATAGCTTTCGGCCTGCTCTGGTTCCTTTTTAATATGTGCCTGTATCGCATAGAGCGTATTAGAGGTAAAATGCGGATTCATTTGTGAACGCAATAATCGTTGTTGCCATTGAAGGCTTTTTCGCTCATATCGCAGTTTTCTTTGAAAGAAAAAGACTAATCCAAGACTTAGTAGGAAGCTTCCTATAATACCTCCGATAAGCAGTGAATTCTTTAGATTGGAATTCGCTAATTCAACTTCCAGTTTGTCTTTCAGAATTTGCTTTTCCTTTTCATTGGCCTTAGTAAGCGAGAGCAACTCTTTTTCTGTTTTTTGGGAGTACAGTTTATCTTGATGGTCATTGATTTCGTCAATTATGGAGGTAATGTTTTCACTATTTTTTGGAGCCTCCACAGCATATCTAACCTCGTAGCTAAGGAGACTCTTTTGCATGTTTCGATCAAGATTTTCAATCCCTAACAAGCGCGAAGAATCCAAGTATTTTCTGGCATTACGGTAATCTCCAAGGTCCATGTAAACTTCAGCTATATTGCTATAACCTGTGGCGAGTGTGTTTACTTGATCGAATTGATCTTCGAATGTGTAGGAGTTGGCAGCATTCTGTGCTTTCAAGTAATAAGACAAAGCGCTCCGATAATCACCCTCATAATACTTATAGACTCCATAGTTGGTAAATATTGCAAACCGGTATCTTTTCGAAACCTCGCTGGGCGCAGTAATAAGTTCCTCCAGAATTCCATAGGCTTCTTTCTTTTTATTGAGATAGTAGTAGTAAAATTCTGCCTGAGAAATCAGTGCGGAAAGTAAATTTGACGTATCAGCCTTGCGAGTATTAGAGACATACTGATCTATAGCCCGTCCTGCTTTTTGATAGTCACCTAGACCAATTAAGGCCAGATGTTCCCAGTAATACGCCCATGAAAGCCCTCTGTGTTCCTCTATATCCAAAAGAGATTTGAACCTATTTGATAGGGACAGGCATTCGGCGTGCAATCCCAAATTCTTATACGCATTCCATGCAGAACTAAAGTATACTCCTTCTCGATCGGTAGTAATAGTGTCCTTCACGAAATCGGTCGCATTGTGATAGAAGATGGCGGCACTGTCGATAATTGAAAGACGTTGATAATACTGGCCCAGCAAGTAGTTGTTTTCGGCGCGCAAAGAATCCGGAAGTAACGGATCTTCTAAGAGCTTTTCAGAAATATCCTGTAAAGCGTTGAAAACAGAATCATTTGATAGAGAATCAAGCCTTTGGTGTATGGAGCGGATTTTCTCGGCTGAGAATACCTCGTCCTTTTTTTGTTCACATCCAAGTAAACACAGTGAGATACATAAGACAGGAAATGCTAGCCCTCGCATTGATCAAATGTATGAAAACCCCTGACGATAAATAAGTCTTAGGGGTTCAATTTTGAGTTTTGAATTTTAAAATTTATTACTCGGAGCTTCCCTGGAATTTGGAGCTTGATATTTGAAATTTTACCCTGAGTTCGTCGAAGTTGGCTAGCAAAGGAAGGAGTATCGAAGTCCGAATCGAGCTTCTTTGGAATTTTGAATTTATGATTTGAAATTTGTTGTTTGAGAATCAAACAACCTCATATCTCCACCCAAACGGATCCTCAGCCACATTATGCTGAATCTCCATCAGGTCTTTCTTGAACCGGGCCGCAAAACTGACCTCCTGCTTCGGAATGTCATAGACCGCGTTTTCATGGCTAAAGGCGCTTACAGGACTTATTACCGCCGCCGTTCCGGCACCAAAGATCTCGCGTAAGCTACCGTTCTTGCTGGCTTCAATAATCTCGTTTACCGAAACCCGACGCACTTCAACCGCGATCCCGGCGCGTTCGGCCAGGGCGATCACGCTTTTGCGGGTTACCCCATCCAGAATGCGATCTCCGGTTGGAGCGGTTATCAAGGTATCATTTATTCTAAAGAACACATTCATCGTCCCGGCTTCCTCCAGGTACTTGTGCTCGTGAGCGTCCGTCCAGATCACCTGATCGAAGCCTTTTGCCTTTGCGAGGTTGGTAGGGTAGAACTGGGCTCCATAATTACCTGCCGCTTTTACAAAACCTACTCCGCCGTCGGCAGATCGGCTGTAGTGTTCTGCGATCACCACTTTCACATCGCCCGAATAGTAGGCCTGTGCAGGTGAGAGTAATATCATAAATTTATACGCATCCGAAGGTGAGGCCGAAACCCCTACCTGGGTGGCAATCACAAAGGGTCGGATATACAATGAGTTGCCCATGCCGGGTTTGATCCACTCGTTGTCGAGCTTCATTAGCTTGTTCAGGGCACCAAAGAAAAATTCTTTCGGGAATTCCGGAATCGCCATGCGCTTGGAGGACGCATTGATTCGCTTAAAATTCTCGTCCGGGCGAAACAGGAATACGCGACCATCATCATCCTTGTAAGCCTTCATCCCTTCAAATACCGCCTGTCCGTAGTGAAATACCTTGGCCCCGGGCGAGATTGTCAATGGCCCGTAGGGCTTGATCTCAGGCTGTTGCCAGGCTCCGTCACGATAATCACATTCGAACATGTGATCCGTAAAAACATTTCCGAACGTAAGATTGTTAAAATCTACCTCATTAATGCGGGAGTTAGTAACTTTGGTGACCGATATCGTATCTGGGGAAGCAATGTTCATAGGCATGCGATTTCGAAGTAAAAGTATACAAAATTTAGTGTACAAAAAACGCAAAAATTTCATAAAATTGCGCTATCTTATAAGACTCTAAACCCGATAATACCTTACAATGAGAAAGTTACTCTTAGTTTCGGCGGCACTGGCATTTTTGGCCGGTTGCAATACACAAAAGGAGAAAAAAGAAGAAGTAGCCGATAACACGGAAGAAATGAATCAGGAAATGGCGTATGCATCTTTCGGAGAAGAAATTTCAGATACCGATGTGATGACCTTCGCAGAAGCGGCCGAGAAGTACAAAAGCCTGAAAGTGGGAGATACCGTACCACTTAAATTCAGTGCAAAGGTCAAAGAAGTATGTCAGAACAAAGGGTGCTGGATGCGCCTGGATCTCGGATCCGATGAAGCCATGGTAAAATTTAAAGACTACGGTTTCTTTGTGCCCAAGGACATTGCCGGAGATGAGGTAATTCTGGAAGGAATGGCATTCGTGGATGAGATGAGTATTGAGGACCAGAAGCACTATGCCGAAGATGCTGGCAAGCCTCAGGACGAGATCGATGCCATTACTGAGCCTAAAAGGACACTTTCTTTTGTGTCCAGCGGTGTGCTTATTGCCGAAAATCAGTAGGCTTTGAAACGGGAGTTCCTCACTACAGGGGATGGCTCCGTAACCATTCATTTGCCCGATTGGAATGAGCAGTATCATTCCAAACACGGCGCTATTGCCGAAGCCGAACACGTGTTTCTCGCAACCGGACTTCAGTACTTCGTAGATCAAACATCTCCAAAGGAAGTTCATATTCTGGAAATAGGGTTCGGAACGGGTCTGAATGCCTTTCTCACGCTACTCAAAGGGCAACAGGATGAATTGAGTATCCACTATACCGGGGTAGAAGCCTATCCGGTGGAACTTTCGGAAATAGAGAAACTCAATTTCGCTGAACTACTGGATGCTTCGGAAGCTACTTTTCTGAAATTGCATCAAGCTCCATGGGAAGAATCGGTTGACATAGCCTCCGACTTCACCCTTACCAAGAGAAAACAATTCTTTGCTGAAATCGAAGATGTCGATACCTACAATGTGGTCTACTTTGACGCCTTTGGCCCCAGAGTGCAACCCGATCTGTGGACAGAGGCCATCTTCGAAAAAATGTTCCGCGCTCTCAAGCCGGGCGGAGTCCTTGTTACCTATTCGGCCAAGGGAAGTGTCCGACGGGCCATGCAGGCAGCAGGGTTCACCGTGGAACGCCTTCCCGGACCTCCAGGGAAGAGAGAAATGCTAAGAGCCCGCAAGGGCGATTAGTGTTCGAGTCTTCTCAAATGCTAAGAGCCCGCAAGGGCGATTAGTATTCGAGCCTTCTCAAATGCTTCGGACTTCAAGGCCTTATTCCAAAACAATATCAGTAACTAAACCGGCTGTATCCGACAAAGCCGAAATAGAGAATCCAATCCCACCTACAACCAGGCCAATTGGAATCAACCAGGCAAGTTCCGCACCCACGAAAACACTGTCTTCGCCAAGCCCTGTGGCAATAAGGCCGATGTCACCGATCGTATTACCCACGATCACCGCACCGTCCAGGATCAATGGCAACCAATTAACGAAGGTATCAGCCCCTTTGGCAACCACGATGGCGATATCCGTGACGAGGTAGAACGGAATATCCAAAAGGGTAATGATCAATCCGCCAATAGCTGCTCCGGGCTCAGGAATGAATCCCACCGGAATACCAATGATAAGGTTCAGAATGAGATCGGCAGCCCATTTCGGCGCGTACCACCACGGACTGATTCCCTCCGGGATATCAACGGTAAGAGCAGTGACCAGGACTTCCATCCCACCAACAAGTACCTCAAAGAACAAATTGGTGTTACTGAAATTGACAACTCCCGCGACGGCATCTTTAAGCAAGGCAATGGCTCCGCCTATGGGATGACATATTTCGTTGTACGCCTCCTTGAAGCTCATCATCGGTTGTGCCAGGAGATCCGGACTGGAAACAAACTGAAACAGCTGTGAGAACAGACCGGGACTGTCCAGTCCCTGAGCCCCATTCGCAAAGGGGGCATGTCCCTTCACCAGGGAAAATATTGCTGTGGCCGGAATGGCGATCAAAAACGTAAGGCCGTTGATCACGTTCAGCTTTTCACCCTTTCCAAAGAGCTTGCTCAGCGTTTCATACAGTTCCGAAATAAACGGAATATCGAGAGCGCTTTCCAGGGCTCCGGAGAGGAAATCTACTGCGCTCTTTGCCAGTTCGAGAAGCTTGTTTAGCACCTCTTTTACGACGGTAAGTATTTCCGATCCCAGTTCTTTCAGGAAGTTGAACATGGCTTCAACGGAAAGATCTGGGTTTAAGAATGTCTGATAGAGGTGCTGCTCATCTTTGAATAACTCCTTGACTTTCGGAAGAATGGTATCCTTTAGGATCTTCGGAAAATCGTTGTTCACCAGATCGGATAGCGGATTGGTTCCAAGCGTCTCAGTTTCAGCAGTAACTATAGAAGGAGCACAATGCAACAGGTTTCGCACTACCCAGTCTATTTCGGGACTGTGGACCTGTTTCACCGTTTTTGGGTTGAGTTGTTGTACATACGATTGTACCGTACTGGTTCTGTACTTTTCAGGAATTTCCAGGGTAGGAAACTTATCCGAAACCGTAGTAATGGCATCGGTTATGTGGTTCTTGAAAGTCTCGGCTTCGTTTTTGGTGGTGTTTGACAGATATGAAACCCCATTGTTCATGATAGTGGCGATCACCTCGTGCGTTTTCCAGATCTGCTTCCAATCGAACAGATGTTTCAGAAAATCCAGTAAATCATCAAATGCAGTTTTTAGCGCTTCGAAAACCCAACGAATGGCTCCGGCGATCTTGTCAATACCGTCCAACAAGGCATGATATACCTTTCCGGCAATGGTGACCAGAATATTCCAGGCCCCACTCGCAGCGTCCTCAATTACCTGGATAGTGTGTTCCACACCTGAGGCCAGCCAGGCATAGAGGTTACCGGCTTCTGCCGCAATGGCATTCGGAAAGCTGGTCGCAATGATCTGTTGCTGATCGAAAACCAGCTCGGGCTGTGCATTATAACGGGTATACGCCTTTTGCAGATTGCCTATGGCTGTAACTCCTTGCTCAATGTCCTTTTCCGAAGTATTCGTCGGCACCAACGGAGTAGGGCTTCCATCCATTTGAGGAACCGCAGCATTTTTGAGTTTGGCCGAAGAATCCAACGCAAAAACCTTATTCATGGCACCTTCCATAGGATCTGAAGTAACAGATGTCCCTTGTCCATCTGCAACTGTGACCTTAGTACCTGTAATGCCCGTAATTTTTTCAATGACGGTAATCCGACCCCGACCATCAGCAGGTATTGGGATTGGTTGTTTGTCCAGAACGTAGTACAGGTCATTGATATAGAAAGGCATACGGGAGGCAGCGCTTACCATCAAAGTTGCTCCGACCTGTGGCTTTCCCTGGGCATCGTTTGTAACAAAAGTAGACGTATAGGTCAATTCCTTTTTGGCCTTCACATCAGGCTGGATTAGTGAGACCGAATCGATGTTCCAGATTGTGGATTTTGGAGACTGAACTGCCTTCTTGAGATCGTTTCCCGCTACGGCAAAGAAGATATTCGCATTATTTCCTTTGTTGATATAAGGCGAAACCTGATCAACACCCTTCAAAATAGGGATAGGAGTGCTCCAGGCCTTAGGATCGGTAGCATTACTGATTGGGCAGGATGTATAAAAGATCGTATCGGCGCGATTGATACCCCACACGACAAACTGCGTTCCGTCCGTATAAGCAAAAAGCTTGTTTACGTCATTGAACAGTTCGTTTTGAACAACGGCGACCCCGGTCGCGTCCATCTTCTGATTGTCTGTCGCGAAGTAAGTAAGTACACCGCCTCCGCCCACAAATAAGGCTGTTTCACCCGATTGATCGTTTGTAATTGCTGTGGCTAAGGCCGTTGCCCCGGCTGGGCATGTGAGTCGTGTTTCCGAAGGAGCGCCTCCAAAAGGATTGTACAGCTGCACATAGAGCAGCTCTTCCTGATTATTGATTGACCCCAGGTTATACATACCATCAACTATGTCGCCTCCTTTTCTACCGAGTGCGCTATGAACTCCTTTATTGAGTTGCCCTCCCAGGTTCATATAATTCCAAACGGGGCCCTTTGTGTTGCCGGGTAATAAGTAGTAGCGCCCTATGAAGTTATCCTTCTGGAGGAGGTCGATCACGATATATTCGGAAGAACCGGATTCAGCAATGAAGACGGAATCCACATTTAGAGACTCAAGGGGTTTTGAAGTATTATCGTAGGGAGCTTCCTTCCACTGGATGGTGTTTGGATTCAAGGAAGTTCCGGCGTCCGAATTGGAAAGCGAAAGAAATACATGATCTTTCCCGCTATGCGTGACTACTATGGCAATGTCAATATTGCCATTGCTTTTACTTTGAGCTGCCTTGAAATCCTTCACAGTGGCTCCTGCGCCGACCTGTTGGAGTAGTGCACTGCTAAGGTCGAGTTTCTTCCATCCGGAGCGTTCGCCTTCATCCTGCTTGATGAGATAGAAACTGTTGTCGGTGCCAATGGCAAAGAGCAAGGCAAGTCCATTGCCGGTCTGTACTGCCTGGAAGGTCTTTTGGGGTGAAATTATTTCTGAAAGAAAATAATTCTCAATAAGCTGTGATTGCACAGAAAGTTTTGTAGAGGCCATGATATTCAGAATTAATTGGGGTTATTAATGAGTACTGTTGTACAAGAGATTTGCTACCAGATCCTGGCTATCCGAGAACCCTGTGCTTTCGAATGAAAAAGTCTTTCCACCGGGGAATACCCATTTTCTGGAACCGTTCAACGCGGCGCTAAGGCTATCTATACTCTGCTGCGATAAGCCGGCTGCCCAGTTGTTGAAGGTGTTGATAATGTGCTTCAGGGTTATGTCGGAGTCGAAGAAGTGCATCAACTTAATGATGAGATTCTCACCGGTATTTCCTTTGTTCTTACCAATAACCGAAGGTTGTTGCGTAATTGAGAGTCCGCCGGATGCATCTACGCCCATGAGATAATCGGTAGTAATTTCCACGTCCACCCAGTTCCCGTCCGCAGTGGCAAAATGAAGTACGCTCAGATCGGCGTGCATCACAAAGTGATTTGTAAGGGTAATCTTGTTGGTAGATAATGTAATGGAGGAGGTGATATAATACTTCACTTTGAACTCACCCAGCTTTGCACCCAGATACCCGTGGCTTTCATCTTTTCCGCTGGCTGCCCATCCCAACGAGAGTACTACGGGTCCGTCTACAGTAGGGACCTGATATGATCGTTCGGACAGGGGAAATTTATTATTGGGTGCAGGTACAAAAGTGAGATTTAGCGAACCCCCTGTAAGATCTTCATTTACATGAATATTGGGCTGTGGAATTTTGCATAAGGCTGGGCCCGCACCAACGGCGGCCAGTTGTTTTTGCAGGTGGTCTACAAAGACAGATTTCTTAATGGCCATGGTACCCGCTGTCGTAGCCGCTTCACTTTCATCGACCCAGTTCCAGGTGAATTGGGTGGCAGGAGGCAGTGGATGCCCCGGGGTTGTGCACAAATAGCACAGAGTGTCCAAATTCTGTTGAGCGGGGGTTGGATTTGAAATAGGTTGCCCGTTTGCACCTAATATTGGGTTGATCGATAATTCAAGATCTGCCACACTTATGCTTCCTGCCGGAGCAGAAGCCTGGTGAATGGAATAGTTGAGGACAGGTTGCCCGCTGGCTTTCATCTGCGCAAAGTAAGCGCCCAGGAAGATTTCGTTCAACGCTGTATATAATGGAGTTCCCGGTTTTACACCTTCAATTTTGGGCGGATTATTTAAAATAGCCTTATCGAGTTCCAGCAGTAATTGTTGTACACTAAATGTACCGGCCGGTAGTGCATTTGCTGCGTTTTTCACGTCTGTGGGCAGGTTTGAATCATCTGAAACCTCAACCTGACTTATCGGAATCTTGGCATTGAAGAACCATCCCTTTCCATTGGGTTGAGACTCGTTGAGCCAGGCGACAATACCTCTGGGTCCGTAGGAAGCTTCCACAACCTGGAATTCGGAGCACATGAGATTGTAGTTTACCATTCCTTTGCTGGCCGTAAGCGTTACGACGTTGGGAAGCGCAGGTCCGTTAGGTGTAATGGGCGCATATCCCGGAGGCAAGCCAATTTTGGCTTTAAACCCGTACCAGAAAAAAGCTTTGGATACCGCCTTCAACCTGGGATCGGTTAAGGGGGTGCTTGCAGGAATGGATAGGGGATCCACCCCTCCGGTGGCTTTTAATAAGTCTGCTTTTGAAATGGATTTCGGGTTCCCCGAACTGTCCATGACATAGTACATAATTACTTCCGGAGAACTGCCCCCTGAGAGGTATTCTTTCATTGTGCCGTTGATACTTTCCTGGGTAACTGCCACCACCATATCATAGCCGTAGCGCGCGTTGGATAGATCAGATTGATTTGCTCCCATAATATAAGTTTTAAGATGTTAGACTTGGAGAGTAGGTTTGGCTAAGAACAATAGTGAAATAAACATACTAAGTTGTAAATCAGATGACAATAAGTATTTTCACGTATTTTTTTGAGCTTCAGTTTAGGGTAAGAAATCCGTATTTTTGTACTCCATGAAACTACTTATCACCGGGGCCACCGGACTTATAGGAAAGGAACTTTTAGATCAATGCGCTGAAGACGGAATTCCGGTGCATTTCCTGACCACCCGAAAGAATCAACTCAATTCCAGTCCTAATGCAAAGGGATTTCACTGGAATCCGAAAACGGGTGAAATTGACACAGCTGCCTTCAATGGCATAACCTCCATAATCAACCTGGCGGGCGCTCCGGTTTCCAGGCGTTGGACGGCCTCGTATAAGAAACTTATCCGGGATAGTCGGATCGACTCCATTCGTTTACTGCGTGATACGCTGCAGCAAATTGAGCACTCCATTTCACATTTCGTTTCAGCGAGTGGTATCAGTTACTATCCCAGCTCGCTCTCCGAAGAATATTCTGAAAACCACCCGACTTCGGGAACCGCCTTTCTGGCTGGAGTTACTGTTGACTGGGAAACCGAAGCCGATGCCATAGGCCAATTAGGAATTAAGGTATCCAAGTTACGCACAGGCATTGTACTTTCAGAGAAAGGAGGTGCCCTTTTAAAAATGGTGAAACCCATAAAAATGGGGATGGGCGCTCCCCTGGGTTCAGGAAAACAATGGCAGTCCTGGATCGATGTAACCGATATGGCTGCCATGTATCTTCATATTTGCCGCAATGAACTGGAAGGAACATTTAATGCAGTGGCTCCCAATCCCATTACCAATGCCGAACTTACCAAAGCCATTGCCTCGGCATTGGGAAAGAGAGTCTGGCTTCCCAATGTACCGGCTTTTGTGCTGAAACTTGTGCTGGGGGAAATGGGCTCTCTGGTACTTGAGAGTCAGAAGGTAAGCTGCCAAAAAATACAGGATTCGGGGTTTGAATTCACCTATCCTACGATTACCGAATCGATCGGGGACTTGCTGTAAGTAAAAATACCGTGTGACATTTTGACATTTTTGGAGAATTGGCAGTACTTTTGCAACCTCGAAAACCAGAAATAGTAATCAATCGAATGAGTAAAAAGGAAAAAGCCAAAGCTACGGATGTGGTAGAAGAAGTACTTGGAACCGAAGAAGAGTCGGCTCAGGAAGAAACCACTAAGAAAGATAAGAAGGCGAAAAAGGAAGATCCTTTAACCAAACTGCAATCGGAACTGGACACTGAAAAGGATCGGTATTTGCGTCTGTTTGCCGAGTTCGAAAATTATAAGAAGCGCACCGGTAAGGAGCGAATTGAGTTGTTTAAAACGGCGAGTCAGGATGTTATGGTTTCCCTGCTTCCCGTATTGGATGATTTTGATCGCGCCCTTATTGAGATTGAAAAATCCGATGATGACGGATTGTTCAAAGGGGTAGAACTCATAAGCAACAAACTAAGAGAAACACTACGCGCCAAGGGATTGGAGATGATCAAAGTCGAGCAGGGTGATGCTTTTAACGCAGATGACCACGATGCTGTGACCCAAATTCCGGCTCCTTCGGATGATCTGAAAGGAAAGATCATCGATGTGATCGAAAAGGGGTATACGCTGGGCGAGAAGGTGATCCGTCATCCCAAGGTAGTTGTAGGACAATAAGATGAAACAGGACTTTTACGAAATACTTGGTGTCTCAAAGAATGCTTCGGAAGCCGAAATAAAGAAGGCTTACCGAAAGAAAGCTATTGAGTACCACCCCGATAAGAACCCGGGCGATGCCAAGGCGGAAGAGATGTTCAAGAAGGCAGCCGAAGCCTATGAGGTATTGAGCGACCCGGACAAGCGTGCTCGCTACGATCAGTTTGGTCACCAGGCCTTTGAAGGCGGTGGCTTTGGCGGAGGCGGTATGAACATGGAAGATATCTTCAGTCAGTTTGGAGACATCTTCGGAAGCGCCTTCGGTGGAGGCGGATTCGGCGGCTTTGGTGGATTTGGTGGAGGTCAGCGCCAGGTGAAGGGTAGCAACCTGCGTATACGCGTAAAGCTCTCTCTTGAAGAAATTGCCAACGGTGTCGAGAAGAAGATCAAGGTAAAGCGGAAAACGGTCGCTCCCGGAACTACCTATACAACTTGTACTACCTGTAACGGTCGCGGGCAGGTGACTCGTGTTCAGAATACCATATTAGGGCGGATGCAAACGACAGGTACTTGTTCCACATGTGGCGGTACCGGAAAAATCATCGAAAAGAAAGGTGCTAATGCCGATAGCCAGGGCTTAATGGCCAACGAAGAGACCGTTTCCATTAAGATACCTGCCGGTGTAGTTGACGGGATGCAATTAAAAGTTTCCGGTAAAGGAAATGAAGCACCCGGCGGCGGTATTCCCGGGGATCTTTTGGTGGCCATAGAGGAATTGTCACACCCTTCATTGCAAAGGGATGGAGACAACCTGCACTACGACCTGTATATCAGTTTTTCGGAGGCTGCTTTAGGTACTTCCAAAGAGATCGATACTGTAACCGGGAAAGTGCGAATCAAGATCGAGTCCGGTGTACAAAGCGGAAAAATATTACGCCTTCGTAACAAAGGAATTCCGAGTATAAATGGTTATGGGACAGGTGATTTGCTGGTTCATATCAATGTTTGGACTCC
>CAZTLE010000054.1:0-21952 GCA_964614415.1 uncultured Aureitalea sp.
AATCAGTCAGTAACTTTTGAGGGAACCAAATTGCATTTATTCTACCCAAGTGGAACGGAAACGCATGGTGACAAGCTCTTTAATCAGAATATTTTCTCAGTCGTACAAGAACTTCCTTATACCATTAAGCACAGAGACAGACAACTCTTTTCATTTCGCCCAGACCTCACCTTCTTTATCAATGGTATATATTTAGGCTATAGCGAACTTAAAAGCAATTACAACAACCAGAGTGCCCGTAAAAATGGAATCAAGAAAGTAGCTAAGGACTACTTGACGGCAGCTCAGGCGTATTTGCAGGTTGCTAAGGATAATGACATTAATCAATCCCTTAGAAAGCGATTCTTGAAAATCTTTGAAAAGGCCATTCATATTACGGCAACAGATATTAGTGAGACCTTTGTAATAAGAACTATTACCAACCATTTCGATGAAATCAAGTCAACCATAAATGCGGGCAACTATGCTTTTGACACTTATGAAGAGAAGCTATTCAAGGATTTTAAACCCTATCCGTTACATCAAAAGCATGAGGTAAGAACAGCGCGTTTTGAAGAAGTGTTCAAAGCGCTGTACGACAAGAGAATGATCGAAAAAGAAATTCTCTACTACAACTTCATAGAGCGTGAACTCGTCAAAAGGGAGGGTGCTAAAACCAAAGAGTACAAACACAATGATGGTAAATTAATTGCTCCAAGACCAAAACAAAAGTTTGGTACAGATAAGGTGCTTAGTAAAATGGATGAGTTTTTGGCCCATGAAAATGAGCCAAACTACTTTCTTGAGAAGTTAGAAACGGAACTCAAACAAAAGGGCTTAGGGGATGAGCAGATTAAAGATTTGGTGCGTAAAAGGAGCAAGTATCAAAACAACAAAAATGTGTATTCCCTACTCCTACAGTACGCGGCCGGTTTTGGAAAGAGCAATATCATTGGCTGGACAGCGCTTCAACTTAAGGATTTAAGGAGAGACGGTGCTTATATCTATGATAAAATAATGCTCGTTGTCGATAGGCTCCAACTAAGAGATCAGCTCGATAGTAAAATGCACAACATGAACATTCAAAAAGGAATGTTCATTGAAGCTTCAAACAAGAAAAGCTTTACCGAGGCGCTTACCAGTGACAAAAGGATTGTAGTTGTCAACGTTCAGAAATTCTCATCCATAACTGATATTCTGGATGCAGAGATAGTCGGCAAGCTCTCAAAACTACGCATTGCTTTTTTAATTGATGAAATCCATAGGGGGCAAAGTGGCGTACAGCATTCCGAAATGGTAAGTGTTTTTGATGAGTTGCAATCGAGTTTTGATAATAGTGAAACTTATAAAGAACAGGCCGCCAAGAAGAATCTTATTGTTGGTTTTACGGCAACCCCAAGCGATCACACACTAGCACGATTTGGAGAGTTCAACAAATATGCGGAAGCCGAAAAAATATGGATTCCTTTCGACAGCTATACCATGAAGGAAGCTATAAAGGATGGCTACATTCTGAACCCGATTAAAGGGATTGTTCCTGTTTCGGCTAAAATGTTCTTTGAAATACCCGAGAACGATTTAGAAGGATTTGAACTGGATATGGGCTATGAAGAGATCCCAGACAATACTGATACGGGTATAGATGAGGAGGGTAAGAAGTACGCCATTAGAAAGGAAAAAATTTATGGCAACAAAGATCGTATAGAAGCCATTTCAAAATTTACGGCTAAGCGATTAGTTACGGCCGTTTATCCAAATATTCGGGGAACGGCTAAAGCTATGCTGGCCGCATCCTCTATTCCTGCCGCTATAAAGTATAAAGGGTTCGTGAAGAAGTATTTCAATGAGCTGATTCGGGAAAAGAAATACGAACGATTCAAGGATGCTCCAATTTATATTGCTTACTCCGATAGCCAAGAGCATCAAAGTAGTCGTAGCCTTAATGAGGGTTTGAATGAAAAATCAGTCCTGCAAAACTTCAAGCTTGCCAAGAATGGACTAATCATCGTGGTTGATAAACTGCAAACAGGCTTTGATGAGCCTAAATTACATACACTATTTCTTGATAAGGAAGTAAGGGGGATCAATGCTATTCAAACCATTTCGCGAGTAAATAGAAAAACCAGGCATAAGAACGATTGCAAGATCGTTGACTTCTCATATAAGAATATTAATGTCAAGAATATAAAACTGGCCTTTGAGCATTTTAGCAATGTGGTAGTATCCGATTTTGACCCATTGGGCGACGAAGAGAAATTGGGTATTTATTATGAGGAGCTAAAAAGGCACGCACTTTATGAGGGTCATTTCAAAAGGTTTGAGAAATATCAAAAGGGGAGTAATGACATTTCTATTATTCTTGATTTAGAAGAGGCCTTTGAGCGCTATATCAACGGGTATCCCATTGAGGCAAAGAATCTCAAAAAAACCGTAGGTTCTTATTTCAAAATTCTTAATCTCATAGAATTTGTTATTGAGTTAGATCCTATATATAGCCAGGAAGTATTCCTTGAGTTCTGGAGAAAATATAACACTCTTTATAACCACATTAACAGGCCCGATGATATTGTTGATGATGTAGAAATCTACTTTGACAATAGGATCGGCATTGTTGCACCGGGAGAAGAAAAAGAAAAGACAAAAAAACCAAAGAATCCAAGTCCAACAGATCCTGACAGTCCTAATAAGTACAAATACAATATTCTCAAAGTCATTGAGAAACGTAATCAGGAAGAAGAGGCCATTGAGGAGCTCATTAAAGATTTTGAAGATAAGATTACGGGTTTCTTCGAGTATATAAAGTCGGATAATCTTGGTAAAAGGCTCATTGCGAAAATACAGGATGATGGATCGGCATTTGGACAGGACGAGATATATTCGGACTTTGAACGCCTTTATCGAAAGTACGTTATCGTCAATAAGAATCTAGGTGACTTTTTTAAGAGAGAGACTAAAGATACTTTAAGTCAATTATGCGATGATTTTGAATTATCATTGAAACCTGTAAACGTTTATTCCCCGCTCAATGATGTATTACCTTTAGCAGCAGATTCACCTAATAATTATAATTCTATGGAACCAATTACGGCATTCGCGTTTATTTCGGCGGCAGCAAATGTTGCTAACTTGAGTATGAATCTTTATGACCGATTTAAACTGGCTTCAAAAAATGCGCAAGAACTGATCAACGATGAAGAGTTGAGAAGTGAATTGGAGCAGGTAAAAATTGTTATTCCTCAATCGCTTTATGACCAGTTTTTCGATAAAGTGAAACAATGTTACAGCGACTTTGAAGAGGTACACCAAGCAGATGAAGAGTATACACCTCAGCAGCAAGAACGTGCTGCGAAAGCAGTTAAGAACTGTATTTGTAGACAATTACGTATGCTTATTGATGTAAACGGATCCATTCCTGATGGTACGCTTTCCGAATATTGGGAAATTTATAAATGTGCTGCTTAAAACGAATAAGTGTTGTGCTAAGACAAGTTCCTATTAAGGCAATTGAAAATACGCATATTGCTCAAATTGATCTTTGTACAAAATATAAAGCGGCAAGATGGGACTAGTATTATTTGGTCCTCTGGAGTTGTTAACCCCTGAATAAAGCTGACTATCCATGAGACTCTTTAGCTATTGTATTCCCTTTGATGATGGTGCAGCTCCCAATCCATTTTGGGGTGTTTGTACCCTTGCTATATGCAAACCCAGGATTCGTAAGGTGGCCAGGGTAGGTGATTGGATTGCAGGCGTAGGTTCTAAAAATGTACGGGGTAAGAGCTACGAAAAGAAACTGGTATATGCCATGAAGGTGACCGACAAGAAGACTATGGAAGAATATGATTTTCATTGTATCATGGAGCTTTCAAATAAGATTCCGGATATGACAAGTGATGATCTGAGAAGGCGTGCTGGTGATTCAATTTATGATTTTGCCAGAGAATCGGGTCCAAAGTTACGAGATAGTGTTCACAATGAAGGTGAGAGTCTTAATGACCTGAGTGGGAAGTATGTCTTACTTTCCAACCATTTCTACTATTTTGGAGATAAGGCAATACTGTTACCCGAAGGATTATGGCCTATTGTTAAGCAAGGACAATGGCATAAATCGAACGCCAATGAGTTTTATAAACTAGACTTTGTAGACTGGCTTGAAAAGCTTCCCTACAACCCTAACAGGTTATATGGAAATCCACAAATGTGGGGAAGTAATAGTAGTTGTGATAAAGTAGCAGATAATTGTAATTAATAATCATGAAGGGAGATAAAAATAACATACCAGACTTTCAGTCCATAATGTTACCTATGCTCAAGCTTCTTGAGGATGGCTCAACTAAGACCTTGAATGAGGTTGTCCGTACTCTAGCGCAACATTTTAACCTCACTGAAGAAGATCTTAAGATCAAGGTACCCAGCGGTCAAATGGGCTTGTTTAGGAATCGGGTGGGGTGGACACGAAGTTATTTAAAGAAGGCCGGATTAATCCATTATCCGGAACGTGGGGTGTACAAGATCACCGATGAGGGTAAGGACTACTTGGCTTCTAATCCAAAGGAGCTTCGCAAAAAACAGCTGGCAAAGTTTCCCAAATATCAGGAATGGCGAAAAACTTTTAATAGTAAGGACAGTAAGCAAGAACAGTTCCCTGATAATTCGAATCAAACACCAGAAGAGATTCTTGCGGCAAGTGTGTCTGAATTGAGGAATGAACTCGCTACTGAGTTATTGGATAAACTAAAGGAAAATTCATTTAGTTACTTTGAGGGTTTTGTAATTCAATTGTTACAAAAAATGGGATATGGCGAGTTTAGGGAAGACTCAGCAGAACATACAGGACAATCTGGAGATGAAGGTATAGACGGGATCATTTCACAAGACCGTTTAGGTTTAGAGAATGTCTATATTCAAGCGAAACGATTCACATCTGGATCTGTAGGATCTCCGGACATTCGTAATTTCATTGGATCATTAGCCTTGAAGGGAGTTACCAAAGGAGTGTTTTTAACAACAAGTAGATTTTCGGAAAGTGCCGAAAAAACGGCGCGTGATAGTAAGCAACAGAAGATTGTCTTAATAGATGGAAAACAACTTACAGAGCTGGCCATTGAATATAATCTGGGTGTACAGGTGGATCAGACCATTGAGATAAAGAAAATCGACCTGGATTACTTCGAAGAATAAACACGGTATTTAAGAAGGGAAAAGTTTCAAGCTAGTCTTTGCAAAAAGCCTGTATGGAGTGATTATTTATTTAGGTTTAATTGCCATATGGCATGATCCACTTCCCTAGGGGTGGCACCGTGGAAGACCGAGATTTCATTGATTGCTTTCATGTATTTATGATAATCTTTTAGAGAAAACCAAGATTTATTTTGCTTATATAATTCTTCCCATACTCGAAAATCGATAACAGCGTACTTATCCGGATAACATAATGATAGGATGGCAGTAGCAACGGGAATGCCTACGCCCCGAATTGTACAAAGCAAATTTAACTTTAGCTCCGTTTCATATTTATTGTCGAGGTGAGATATTGTGAAGGCAGTCTCGGTAATTTCACAGACAATTTTATCAGTATTTAGTTCTCGAATGTGTTTCTGACGCCCATATTGAGATCTCAATTTCCAGCGAAGGATAGCTTCGAGGTCAATCAAATCTAGATAAAAAGGATTTCTGGATGTTTTTAACTTCTTGAATCGTGCAAGTAGTATTTTTGTCTCCTTCCAATTGTCAGACGCCGCCGCCGTGCTCAATATTTGATTACGATCTTTAAACATTACAATCGTGAGGAAGCCTTAAAAAGAGGATAGATACCATTTGTCTTCTCTTTTAACAAGAGTGATTTTTTCGAGTCGATCACTATTTGATCCAATGGCTATTTCAATATCAGCATGGATTCCATAAACGAGCGGCTTTCCCATTATCCTCCCGTTTTGAAAAGTCGATATAAACTGTTTTTGAGTTTCCTTCATGGACATTTCAACTCTACATATTCCGTTAGTATCCGAGTCATGTTCGCCATATGGGTCACATAAGTATCTAAGTTGGCTAAAGTTTCTTGAGGAGGCCGCAGAGAAAATGTAATTAACCAGGGCTTTAGGGGAGTCTTGAAATTCAAAAGTTTGGTTTAGCGGTATCAGTGATATCTCCTTTTCAATCGAAGAAATGTATTGCTGTATAATTCGTATCTGAGAGTTTTGTTGTGAGATTTGTTTTTCCCTTGTTTCAACGGACCTACCTATTTGAAATTGCTTAATTCTATCAAGCTCTTTTTCGGCTTCATCAAGTAACTTTTTTGCTCTATCAAGCTCATTGTTAAGTTCAATTTTTGTGAGTTCCTTGCCGACTTCTATCTTTTCAAGATGTATTCTTTGTTCCTCTTTAGAATTTCCACATGAGATTAAGATTGCCAGTAATGTGACTAGAATTAAAGACCGGGTCTTCATAACTATAATTTTAAGACGAAAAATACTTTCGAGAATAAATCTCAAAATGGGGAGATGCTCCAATATACAAAAAACCACCCACCTTCCGGCGAGTGGCTTCACAACGTAAAAACCAAACAGCATTTAGTAGTCCACCGTAATGGTTTTGGGATCACCATTACCCAGTACGGTTATTTCTACGCTTCCGGTAGGTTTGGGGTCTGAGTTGGAAATTCGGCTTACGCGCGCCTTCCCTTCGTCATCGGTTTTCTGCTTAAAGGCAGGGAGCCAGGGGTACTTCACCTTGAATTCGGCTTGCTTGGCCACTCCGTCCCCGCAGTAAACCGTTACTTCCACCCGTACCGACCAACGTCGGCTACGCCCCGTTACCTTTACATTGGCATCGATGGTGACCATTTCGGGATCGCAGTCAATGGCCGTTAGGGTAACTTCGGGAACGATAGGTTCCGTGTCGTCATCGTCCGTCGAGCAAGAGGTTAATGTTAGTAAAGCAAAAAGTAGTAACACAGTTTTTTGGAGGTTAGTTGTTCTAATAATTGCTTTCATGATTTCTAAGATTTAAAATGATTACGGTCCAAAGGTGCGATGCCTAACCGATCTTTTTGCCGCTGATGTGAATGCACCGCATTTGGGTTAGAATTAACATCCGTTGGCTGAGAATTGGGAAACGTAACATTTATTTTTGTCGCTCGTCTACTTCAAAGCAACCATTACTTACGCCATTACGTCTATGAAAAAGAAACACATCCGCATGGCTACCCTGACCAAGATTGCACTGGTTATTACCTTTGCGCTTTTAAGCGCCATTACCTATGCCCAGAACTACACCGGGCGGGTGATTGATGCCAAATCCGGGAAGCCCGTTCCCTATGCCACCGTGATCACAGGACCGCACAGCGGAACCATTACCAACGAGGAAGGGATCTTTAGCCTGGAGATTGATAAGATCCGTCATGCGCAGGACTCCATCTACATCTCCTCCATGGGATATGAGAAAGTGGGTCTTATTGCCACTCCGGAAACCGAGACCACCATTGCCCTTACCTCCAAGCCTTTTGAGCTGAAGAAGGTCTACCTCACCAATGAGAACCTAAGCCCTGAAGAGATTATTGATCGGGTGAAACTGAATCTTTCAGACAACTACGCCGTGGATATGACCCGGAAGAAGATCTTCTTCCGGCAAAGTGACCTCAGCAAGGTGAATAAGTTCGATATCGAGTTCAAAGAATCCACCATCGAAGAACTGGACAAGGAACTCATCGATAGCGTGGCGCGGCTTATCCCTCGCGAACATCCATATTACCGGGAGACTGTAGCCGATCTCTATGGGGATTACAGCACCTATAAATTGCATATCGACAAGGCTGCGGAGCTATACGATAAGAACAAAGACATCTCCATGGACGCCATGGGTGACAAGCTGGAACGCATCTTTAAAGAGAACGTAAAACCGGATAGTTACCTGAAGATCAAGAGCGGCATCTTCGGTACCAAAGTACAGTTGGACTCGCTGGAGAATGCCGAGGAAGGTATTTCGGACGATACCGAGACCATTACTGTGAAGGTGGAAGATGAGAATAAACCTCATTATGGATTTCAGTGGCACATTCGGAATCGCATTTATGACCTCTATGAAGAGCTTTTCTTTAAGGAAGACACCAAGCTGGACTTTCTGGAGAAATCAAACCGGTACCGGTTTGAGCAGCGTGGATATACCTTCATTGATGATTCTCCCGTATATATCATCGACTTTACCCCCAAAGGCAAAAAGGATTTTCAGGGAACCCTGTTCGTCAACACCCAGGACTTTGCCATAATGCGGTTAGATTTTGAAAATGTACGTCCGTTGCGACGTTTCGGACTCTTAGGGATCACCTACAGGCACAACGTTTTCCGTGGAAAAATGCTTTTTGCCAAAAACCCCAATGGTGGGTACGGACCCCGTTACCTGGAGCTGGAAGACGGGGAACTCACAGGGATCGACCGACCTCTTAAAGTCATTGAAAAGAATAAGAACGTAAAGGGCCGGAGAAAGCAGAACGAACTCTCTCTGCACTTCGATGTCCTCATTTCCGAACTCAGCAAATACGAAATGGTGGTGTTTGAAAGCGAAGCCATAGACGCCGGCATCTACCAGGGCGCCACCGAAAACCCGAAAGTTGAAGCCTCTTATCTTTCGGCCTATGATCCGTCCTTCTGGGAGGGCTACGCCATCATGGAGCCCAATGCTGCGATTCAGGCGTTTAGGGTTGTGGAGGAGTAGCTCTACCCTTTTTAGTGCTAGTTTAGACGTCCAATTTCAATTGACTTTTTTTGGAAATCTGCCCTCATGGTGAGCGTGTCAGGTAATTCTCTAACTTTGTAGTATCTCCCCGGGAATTGTTTGACTCAAAATAACTTATCGTGAAGCGCATTTCTTTTTGTATAGCACTCCTGGTCCTCAGTGGGTGTGCCAAAAAACCTCCGGAACCCAAAGAATTGTATGATACCTACCGTAGCAGTGTTGTTCTTATCAAGAATAGCTATTATTTCAAAGTGTCCTTTGATAACGGGTTGGAGTTCTTCTATTATATGAATGGAGAGGAACCGGTGATGGTTACATCGGAACAAGAGGCCATTCAAAATGCTTCTTCGAGTTATGGCACGGGTTTTTTTATATCGGATGAAGGAGAGATCGCAACCAATCGGCATGTCATATACCCCAGTTTGTATGAAGAGAAGGTGGGCAGATTGCTTAATGATCAGATGGTAGAAATTCGAACGCGCATCCGGAAGGAGATCAATAGCAAGCAGATGCAGCGAACAGAGGCCGCGGATCTGTATAATAAGTACTACAGCCAGCTCACACATTCGGATCTCAACCAATTACGGAATGCCTATTCGGGACTGGGAGATGAAATCATCGATCTTGAAGATCTGTTAAACCAATTTAATTTCGATCCTTCCAAAACCCGCTATGAAACTATTCACTTATTCACAGGGGTGGTTTATGATGATACCTTTGTGAACCGTGATTCGGATTTTGAAGAGTGTGTCCCTATTAAGAAAGCGGAAGAGGAGGCCGCGGATCTTGCTATCATTCAGCTAAAGAAGAAGAAAACACCGGAATCGGTTATCAACTATCTGTCTTTGGAAAATTCCGTTCGGGAAGAACAGCTTGAACTGGACAATAAGGTATACATGATTGGATATAACCAGGGAATCGTTCTGGCTAACACTACCAATGGTATCAAAACCCAATTCACGTCGGGGACCGTTACTCAGGATCCTGACAAGGACCGTGTACTATACTCCATCCCGACATTACAGGGGTCGAGCGGAAGTCCTATTATTGATGAGTATGGAAAACTGGTTGCTGTAAATTTTGCTAAGATCTCCGATTACCAGGGTTTTAGTTTTGGAGTCCCGGTAGACAAATTGGTTGACCTCCATAATGGTGTGGTTCCAAGTGAATCAGGTAATTCTGAAGCACCTGTGGCAGACTCTGACGCGGAATCCGAAGAACGTGAATCCGAAGTGAGCGATAGTGAAAAGCGAGAAGTTCCTGAGGAAGTAAACTTCAGCGGTAATATTCGAAACCTTTTGGTTGCTGAAGAGTCACGTAATTTCGAAACCATTTACTCTCACTATTCTGCCACAAACCTTACGCGCTATTGGAATGTGAACAACCCTGGTAAAAATGAACTCAAGGAGCAATATGAAAGGTCCTGGTCGATAACATCGAATGCAAAGAATGAAGTGCAATCTATAACCAGACTTAACAAGAATGCCTATGACTTGCACACTTTCTTCACCTATTATCACGTCAAGAAGGCAACCTGGTACAAGGTTGATAGCAAGGTCCGTATTATGTTTGATGACAACGGAAAGATCATTGAGATTTATGGATTGGAATCGAAGTCAGAAGAGTTGTATCAATGATGCACAGCCTGATGGACTAAGTATTCATGGAATAATTGTTCCTTCTACCATAAACTTAAATTTCTAGTATTTTTTGAAAGTTACCCACTATTGGGTATTCCTGGCAATATATACTTGGTGTAGTTTAGCCGTAAATCGGAAATGCCATGTGTCGAATTGTCAAAATTAAGTGCTCTACCGAAAACTGCACCAAGCCAGATATTTATATAGATATTAGAGGAGGTACAATTTCTATTCCAATGGGAATTGACTTTGGGGAGCTCAAACAGTCGCTGGTCGATAATCCTGGTATGCTCGTTTCTCTTGGCAAACTAGTGGATACTTCGACTTTTATTGGAGATGAAGAAGAAAAACTTGAAGAATGGTGGGAAGAACTAATACAACCTAAGGTCGAGGATTTAAGCGATGAAACGACAACCTTATCAGAAAAACCCAATGACTATCTGGTGGTGTATTGTGATGAAAACCACAAAAACTATTTTCCTTTCTACAATTCTAAAAGACCCAGGTGCGAAAGAAAAGGGAAAACAGTGGAAACCAACAGTAAAAAGATGGGATCATGAGCAAAGAAGTAATAAACAATAATATGAGCACTTCATTTGTGCAGTATGACGAATATTGGTTGCAAAAAGCACGTCAATTAATTGACAATAGTGTTGAGGTTTTCACAAAAAGATTAAAGTCCTTGAACGACTTTCTTGATTACCTGGCAGCCGGAACATTCTTAGGATTCACGGGTTTTGCAGTATATCTTAAATCCAGTGAACCTACGGTTTACTGGCTTGTTGTGATTCCGCTTGTAGCAGTTGCTGCGGCAAAATGGTTTGTAAATGTACAAGGAACACAGATAGCCTTGGAAGAGACCCATATGAGGAGTCCTTCGGCAATAAACGAGTACTACACAAATATGGTTGTCATTCTTTCTAAGCAGGTGAGAAATGCTGCCATCGTGGTTGCCGGTGCAACACTGTTGAGTTTGGCTTTGGTGCCATGGGCAGTATATTTTCATAATAGACTTTCAGAAATCAAGATCCCAGATTCATATGTTCATATTTCATACGATGACGAGAAAGTTGAGGCTTCCGGTTTGTTGCCTAAAGTTGACAACATTTATCTTATTATGTTCGGAAAAAAGAAGGGGACAGATACAATTAGTGACCCCTTGTATACGTCGATACTTCAAAAAAAGGACAGTAGTCTTTCAACAGTCTTGTATCTTGAGGAACTAGAAATTGATTTAGACAGTATTATGTTGCAATATCAAGTTGGAGAGAAATGGCACCACTATATCCATAAGAAAAGAGATATGGAGTTATTCAAGTGTGAGAAAGTAATAAAGAATGACCCGATAGGGACAAGTGAAACAGGAGAAGGAGGGTAAGCTCTTAGTACCCTGGTGGTACTGTATGGTGGATTAAATTATTCTTTTTTATGTGATAGTTAAGAAAGATGATTGAAACCAATGGTAAATGGTGAAAATCCCTATCTTCACCCCAATGAAATCCTACCCGCTGTATAAGTTGGTTGCCTTTCTTCTGGGTCCTGCCCTGTGCATTGGGATTCTGCTGTTTCCCGGCGAAATAATTTCTGAAACCCTCGACCCCGTTTTGGGCGTAGCGTCCTGGATGATAGTATGGTGGATTTCCGAAGCTGTTTCCATTTCCGTAACGGCCTTGCTCCCCCTGGCACTGTTTCCCCTACTGGGAATCATGGATATCAAGTCGGTTTCCAGTAACTACGCCAACCCCATAGTATATCTCTTTTTTGGTGGTTTTGTGATTGCGTTAGCACTGGAGAAAGTGCAATTGCACAAACGAATTGCCCTATCCATTCTGAAGATTACCGGAACCAAAGCGAACGGAATCGTTTTCGGATTCATGCTCGCCACAGCGCTCATGAGTATGTGGATCTCCAATACCGCCAGTACGGTAGTGATGTTGCCTATAGCTGTTTCGGTTATTACGCTGCTAATGGATGATGCCGACGGATTTACCCGGAACGATCAGTTTTTCTCACTGGCGATTATGCTAGGCATTGCCTTTGGCGCCAACATTGGGGGAATGGCGACCCTTATCGGAACACCACCCAACTCGGTGATGCTCGCCTTCCTCAACGAAGAGTACAATATTGATATCGGCTTTTTCCAATGGATGAAACTCGGGGTGCCCTTCGCGGCCATTATGCTGCTGATTGCCTACTTCTTTATTGTGAAGGTGTTTTTTCCGAATCGGTTAGGGGTAATCGAATCTTCCGGGAATGTGATTCAGAGCGAACTGGATAAACTCGGACCTATGTCCCGCGGAGAGATCATTGTATTGATCATTTTCGGACTCACCGCTCTGGCCTGGATCATGCGTGGTGCGCTGAACGGCTGGTTTCCCAATCTCAACCTTACCGATACGACGATAAGCATGATTGCTGCGGTTGCCATGTTTGTGGTGCCCATGAATCTGAAGGAAGGAAAGTTCCCGTTGGACTGGAAAGACACCAGTAAATTGCCATGGGGTATTTTGGTGCTGTTTGGCGGCGGACTTGCCCTGGCTTCCGGACTTACTCAGGCCGGATTTATCGATATGATCGGTGAATATATTTCCTCCAAAGGTCATTGGAGTGTGTTGGTAATCACTGCCGTACTCATCTGCATTATGCTTTTCATGACCGAACTTATGAGCAACGTTGCGCTCGTCACCATCCTCGTGCCTTTGGTAGTGGGTATCGCCATTGGATTGGATGCGTCGATTCTTCAGATGGTGATTCCGGTGACCCTGGCGTCCAGTTGCGCATTTATGTTGCCCATGGCGACACCACCCAACGCCATCGTTTTTGCGAGCGGACATATCAAAGTCCATCAAATGGCGCGAGTAGGGGTAGTGCTCAATCTTATTTCTATTGGGCTGTTAATCGCATTGGCCTACTTTATTGTGCCGTTGTTGTTTACGTAACGGGACACTTCGGTACATCCGCCTCAGGCGGACACTCAGCGTCCCTTAGGACGGTACTCTGAGTTGCTGCGAAGCAGCAGTATCGAAGAGTATATTAGTATTTCTTTTTTTGTTCTTTTTTGCTCCTCCAAAAAAGAACGTAAAAAAGGAGGCCTTTTCTTAGGTATTTTTAGGGTCCCTTAGGCTCCCTAAAACCGTTCGTATTTTCCTAAATTCCCTCCAGGGCTTCGGAAATTTTTCACGGAAAATCCTCACATATACTGGAAGAAAAGGAATAAAGACATTGATTAGACTCTTTTGTTATCTGAACGGTTAGATAGTAGCTTGATCCTTTTATTCAAAATAGGTGCAGGACAGTATTCTGAGTTACTGCCTGGAAGTGGTATTGAAGAGTACTCCTCAATACTATTCTCACTGCGTTCGAATCACTCGGAGTACTTTTTGATCTTGGGCCAATTAGACCGAGTGATGCGCCGAAGGCGGATTGTATCGAGGTCTACTTCTCTATACGTTCATACGAAGAAACAATTCCCTTAATCAATGCTGAACTAAACCCATTATGCTCCATTTCATTGAGTCCGGCGATGGTACATCCTTTGGGTGTGGTTACTTTGTCGATTTCGGCTTCGGGGTGCAGTCCGCGTTCGATCACCAATTGAGAGGCCCCTTTTACGGTTTGATTTACGATAGCTGTAGCTGTTTTAGCATCGAATCCGATCTGAATTCCTCCCTGAACCATTGCGCGCATAAAGCGAAGTACAAAAGCAATTCCACAGGCTCCCAGTACGGTGGCGGCATCCATCAGATCTTCTGAAATGACATGAGTGGTTCCAATGCTGTTGAAGACTTGAGAAATGCGATCCAGCACTTCCTGCTGATCATTAGGTCCGGTAATGCAGGTCACCGATTCGTTCACATCGGCCCCGGTGTTGGGCATGGCTCTGAAGACCGGTATATCCGATCCGACAACTTCCTGAAGTTCTGAAACTGATACTCCCGTAGCCAGTGATACAATCACGTGACGTTTGGGATCCAGTTGCTCGGTGAGACCGTCTAGTATGTGTAGAATATTATGCGGCTTTAGGGCAACGAGGATCAGATCTGCCCGGGACAGTGCTTCTTCATTATTCGATGTTACGTGAATGCCCGCTTCGGAAAGGTCGGATAACGTAGCGGTATTTCGTTTGGTAACGGTGATATCTTCGGCGGTGTAGTTGGGATTGTCCAGCAGACCTTTTGCGATGGCTTTTCCCAGGTTTCCGCAGCCAATGATTGCGATTCGGTTCTTCTCCATGGTCAAAAAATTGAGCGGCAAAGATAGGGAAAGAGATGAATGATACGTCCTCATTTTCAAGGGATTTGCTAAAAAATAACAACTCTTCTAAAAACGAATTTCTATTGGTGTAATACGGATTTGAAATCACCAACATCGGTTATGTATTGCCTATTGTGTAGTCCTTCGCCGTCCTTCATTTTTGTTCCGAAACCATGATCCAATTGACCCTGAACCCTCCTCAAATTGGATGGATGGAGTGTTGAACATTTAAAAAAATTCTTATGAAACAACTAATGATGATGTCCCTGTTTTTGTTTGGGGGCTACCTGGCCTTTGGACAGGAAATTACATTGGACCTTCCAAAAATATTTCCTGCATCTCCTGAGGCGGCTAACCTAGGTCGTTTTGGGGAAGTACCGGTAAATACCTCCGTGGGTATGGCAGAGTTTTCGGTTCCCATTTATACCATTAAAGAATATGATTTTGACCTACCTATCTCTTTAAGCTATCAGCACAATGGACTAGTTGTAGATCAAATTCCAGGTCATCTCGGAATGGGCTGGAGTTTGGACGCTGGAGGGATGATTACGCGTCAGGTTCGAGGTAGACCCGATGAAGGTCCCGCCGGATATATTGGGACGCAAATGACGGGATTGAATAAGGTGATCCCCTATATTCAAAACACCCTTCCTTCTGCCGAACGTAATGAGATGAATATTATGGTCAGTGAGGGAATTTTGGATACACAACCGGATAAGTTTGTTGTAAACGTAGGGAACCTGAATGCGACATTTTATTTTGACGAGAATAAAGAGATTTTCACCCTCCCCTATAAGCCTTACAAAATTCAACTTATAGATTCCAATGACTTCGAGCAAGGCTTCGTAGTCACCGATGATTACGGGATCGAATACTATTTTCAGGAAATAGAAGAGACTAAAAGGACGTGGGCACCCGTGGAAGAGGCTGCCGCCGCCCTCCTGAATGGGTATGTTTCTGGTTGGAAGCTAACGGAAATAAAACTACCAAGCAGCAGAAGCATCTATTTTTACTATGACAATGGAAACAATAGTGTTATTCACTATCAACGTGTAAAGTCTCAAACCTATAAACAACGATTAACAGGTGATTGTGATGAACCGCTTCCGTTGAGTACTAAGACTCGTGACTATAAAATTACTTCCAAGCTTCTTAAGGAGATTGTATTCCCGTCGGGAAAACTACAGTTTAATAATGTAATAGCGCCTGATAGTGGAGGAGGTAATGATGATATGAACAAATACTTGTCGTATCTCAGCAGTATTGAGTTGAAGGATAATTTTGATCAATTAGTGTCTCGTTTTGACCTCATATTTGACAATACAAATAAGACGAGAAAATTGCTCACCGAAGTTAAGCTGAATAATGATCCTACACGTACATATCAGTTTGAATATGAAGGAACCCCTCCAGACGATATTCCCTGGTCTCAACAGGATTTTTGGGGATATTACAATAACAACCAGGACGGCGGCTTTTTTAATTCACTTGGAGTGTCCTATCAAAACAGGGCGTCGGACTTTACAAAGGCAGTTCTGGGCTCTTTGAAGAAAATTACATATCCAACAAAAGGGTATACCGAAATAAGTTATGAGGCTAACTCGGTAAAAAGGGAAGGCAACGAAATTCCGTATGAATGTTCTACTGCCGAAATGAATACATCGGAAACGGCATTTGCCATTCTAGGGTCGGTTGAGCAAAATGCAGGGACTAATTATGTTTCAGATACCAAATTTATCACAGTTGAAGAACCCTATTTATATGCCGCTATCAGTATTTGGACACGAAAAATTGATGCCGAAGGAGGTGATATCTATGGAGATGCCTCGGCCGAAATATTTCAAGTTGGGTCTGTAACTGAAATATGTGGTTCGGATGCATGCTCAGGAGAAGACGCTCCTTATCCATTGTTGGGATGTCAGGGAACTTCAAGGTCCTTGGCCAGTGGACCTTTGGACAACCTTCCAAAAGAAGAAAGATATCATTTAAATAGGGTCAAGCTAAATCCTGGTCAGTATCGTCTATTTGCTGAAGTTGACAATGAAGCAGGTCTTTCAATGACTCCTGGTGACGAATTAAGAGCTGAAGTAACTGTTCATTTCTATGACGCCAATGGGAACCCACCCCCCACTGTTTTAAATATAGATGTGGGTGGAACTCGGGTCTCCCAAATTAAGAGCTGCCCGGACAACGATCCCAATAACTGTATTATTAAAGAATATAACTATTTGGATGCCTCTGGCGAGAGTGTTGGAGACCTCTTTAGGAAGCGAAATGTACTTTCCTACGAACTGGAGACATTAGAATATTCAAAGCCACCGCCATTCGCTGAATTCTGTACGTCCACCTGGAGAATACATTCAAGCGCTAGTAACGTCCCTCTAAGTTACTATATGGGGTCGCATGTTTTTTACAATGGTGTGGAGGAAAAGACAGTTAACAATCAGGGAGAGTCTCTTGGTTTTCTGGAGCGCAGCTATACATTCAGTGATAATGTACAGCAGCAATACGACTATCCTTTTTTAGCCAAGGACGACAAAGAATATATGAACGGACATGTTCTCTCAGAGAACATGTATGATGCCCAAAACTCGGTGGTGTTAGAGTCAACGAATCAATATGATTTCATTGGCCTAAGTGGACTAAATGCGAAAGATGCCTACTCACTTTCAATTGCTCCATATTATATTGAGAATATCTCATTTGGCATCACTTTTTATTCCAGTAATCATACATTGTTTTCGAATGCCACGGCCAAGTCCTGGTTAATTGGAACCAATCAAAAGCAATGGGAGGGTATCTCAAATATTGAGACCCAAATAAACAGAACATATTCGAGTCCGCAAGGTCATTTGAAAACAGAGGAGGAGGAAGGTAGTAATGGTAAAACGGACAAAATGGAATATTTCTACCCGTATGATCTGGCTACCGGGACTTACCAAAATTTGATTAATCAAAATCGAATTTCCAAAGCAGTTCAGGTAAAGTCGTATTCGGAGAATGACGTAATGTCTAACACCCTGTCAGAGTATCAGTGGTTTGGAAATACAGGCATTTTGGAGCCCGGAATATTGAAAAATGCAAAGGGAGATGATTCACCATCGGATAGGTTGGTTTATCATCGTTACAATAACTATGCTCAACCAGTGGAGTTGTCGCTTTTTTCCGGAGCTCATACAGTCTACATCTGGGGATATAACAGTACACTTCCTGTGGCTAAGTTGGAAAATGTAAACTATAGCCAAATTAGCACCGCGACGATTAATAATATCCAAAATCTATCGAATTTGGACAACGATAATTGTACTGGCCTTTCCGGATGTGATGAAGCCAATTTACGCGATGCACTGAATGACTTGAGGGTACTCTTTCCTGAAGCTATTATCACTACGTACACATATGATCCATTGGTAGGTCCAACTTCGATGACGGATTCGAAAGGATATACCATTTACTATCAATACGACCAGCATAATAGGTTGGAGTACGTTTTGGATTCTCAGGAGAATCTCATCGAAAAAATGGAGTATCACTACAAAAACTAGTACAGACATGAAAAAAATAATTGGAATTATCGTAAGCATATTGCCTGTACTGGGATATGGGCAAACCCAAACAGAAAACTATGTTAAGACCACTACCTATAAGGTAGCCACCTTGCAAAGTGCACAGAATAGTGTCCCGGAAGACGAAAAAATAGAACAAGTAATGTATGTCGACGGACTTGGGCGGAACAAGCAGTCTGTGGCGCAAAGGGCAGGTGGAAGTCGTGAGGATTTAATAACGCCTGTGATGTATGATGGCTTTGGCAGGCAACCAAAGAATTATCTTTCATATCCGAATCCTGATCTTGAAAACGCAGGAAAGTTTTTGCAAAACCCCGTGAGTCCGTTAACCACATATTACGACCAAAAATATGATCCTAATAACGCAAATCCTCTGGATATCAATGCGTACAGTGAGCAACGTTTCGAGGAGGCTCCCAGAGGCAGGATTATTGAACAAGGAGCTCCCGGGTTCGATTGGGCCGTTGATGCGAGTTCTGATGCAGATCATACCATTAAGTTCGAGTTTGATTTTAACAATGTAAAAGAAGTATCGTATTATAGTGTGGACTTTCCGTCTGGAAATACAGACCAACCCCAACTAGTTGCAAATGGATACTATTCACATAGAACACTTGTAAAGAAGGTTATCAAGGATGAAAACTGGCAACCGGGCGATGGAGACTCACATACAATACATGAGTTTATAAACAAAAAAGGGCAGATACTACTAAAAAGAACTTTTGTTGGAAGTTCGGTTCATGACACTTACTACATATATGATGATTACGGAAATCTGACCTATGTGCTTTCTCCTGAAGCCTCAGAAAACATTTTGGACTCCAACAGCGTAATTGATCAGGGAGTTCTTAATAATTTGGGGTATCAATATAAGTATGATCATCGTAATAGATTGATCGAGAAGAAGATTCCCGGTAAAGGATGGGAGTACATTGTATACAACAAACTGGACCAACCTGTTCTAACTCAGGATGCCATCCAGCGTACTAATGATGAGTGGTTATTTATGAAGTACGATGCCCTTGGACGAGTTATTATGACTGGAATTCGTACCAGTGGTGCTGACAGAGCTACCCAACAGGGCTGGACAGATAACCTGGATTCATACGAGGAAAGAACAGCGAATCCAATTACGGTGAATGGGGTTCCATTCTATTACACCAATAATGCCATGCCCGATGGTACTTCATACGAAGTCCATACTATTAACTACTACGATAGTTATATAGATCACAGCCCAACGGTTGTGCCTATTACGGTGCTGGGCCAAACGGTTACTTCTCAGGTTCAGGGGTTGCCCACGGTAACGAAAGTTCGTGCTTTGGGAACTTCGCAATGGGCTACTACCTTGACCGCTTACGATGAAAAAGGACGAGTCATTTATATGGATAGTTATAGCGAATTTCTGCAAAGTCGAGATATAATTAAAACGTTGTTGGATTTCAGAGGTAAGGCTCTGGAATCGGAAACTCAACATTTAAAATCAGGGAAACCCGCTTTGATTGTCAAAGATTATTTTACCTACGATCATATGGATCGACCGCTTACTCACAAACAGCAAATTGACAATGAAGAGGTAGAACTTATTGCCAGTAATACTTATGATGAGTTAGGACAACTAATTCTAAAAGGAGTTGGTGGGCCGACAATTGTCGATGGATATATTGATGTCGTTGATGTCGTATTCGGTGCCGACGGCTCTATTTCGAAGGCCAATAACAATGGAGGTTCCTGGCCTGCCGTTGCAAAAACACGTGGGTTTATACCCTCGGAGATGGATGGTATTTTAGACGTAATTGTGGCCCAGGACGATCGAAATGTTCGTTTTGGGTTAGTAGAAACAGCCAATGGTGCACAATCCAATGATTATTTTGACTATGGAATTTATCTGAATACCAACGGTACGGTAAGCTATGTCGAAGGAGGAACGGTTGCCGTTGCGGCCGGATTGACTTATGAAGCGGGCGACCTATTTCGTGTAGAGCGATCTGGGACCAACATAAAGTACTACCATAAGAACAACAATTTCAGGACCATTCCCATTGGAACTTCTCAGAGGGAGGCTCGACTGCGGGCGAAAGTGACCTTTACGGGTATGGCAGGAAGTCTTACCAGCCTTGTTATGTTCGGGCCGCTTATTGATGAGAAGCTTCAAAAGATAGATTATGCCTATAACATTCGGGGATGGTTAACCGATATCAATGATATTGAATACACCAGTGCCGGAGGTTTTGGACCGAGTTCCTACGTTGATCTCTTTAATTTCAGAATAAACTATAATCAAACAGATGCCAATACTGGAGCTACACCCTTGTACAATGGAAATATTGCCCAAACGCTTTGGAAAACCGAGAACAGTGACACCAAGATTCGAGGCTATGATTTTAGTTATGACGACCTGAATCGACTTGTTGCGGCCAATGGGCTGCGGGGGTCTTCTTTTGGGGCATTGGTGCCTTATAATCACCAGGACCTGGGTGAGGTGACCTATGATCTTAATGGGAACATTATGACGTTGGAACGACGAGGGGCGAATAGTACAGATACCAACTCAGGACTTTGGGATGATTTGACATATCAGTACATCGGTAATCGACTGATTTTTGTTTCGGACGCTGCCTCAGATCCAAGCTACAAGGATGAAGGATTTTATGATGGCCATACCAGTCAGCAGGCACATGATTATACCTATGACCTCAATGGTAATATGACGAGAGACCGGAACAAAGGCATTACCAATGTTTCGTACAACTATTTGAACTTACCCGAGACCGTCTCCATAGCAAATGCTCAACATACTGGAACCATAACCTATCAGTACGACGCGATTGGGACAAAGTTAAAGAAGACCGTATCTAATGGTATCCAGGTAATTAAAGAGATTGAGTACCTTGGAGACTTCATGTATGAAGATGGAGTGTTACAGTATTTTTCTCATCCTGAAGGTTATATCGAACCAATGGAAACTTCTTCAGGCGGTTCTGAAAAAAACCTTGGCGGACCTGGGGGGACCAGTGATTATACTGATTTTAAGTATGTTTTCCAATATGTTGATCACCTGGGAAATATACGCGTATCCTATACCGACGATAATGATGATGTTTTTGTAGATGCCGGTGAAATCATTGAGGAATCTAATTATTACCCGTTTGGGTTAGAACAACAAGGATACAATCAAACGATCTTGCCGTTGGGGAATGATTTGGCGCAGAAGAGGAAGTTCAATGGCATGGAATTAGGTGATGAGTTAGGGTTGGAATGGTATGATTTCGGGGCAAGGAACTATGATGCGGCTATTGGAAGATGGATGAACATTGACCCACTTGCTGAACAAATGAGAAGACATAGTACATATAACTATGCTTTTGATAATCCAGTATATTACATTGATCCCGATGGTATGGCACCTACTGGACCCAAACCGCCTAACAAGATTGTGATTAGATACAATAGCTATGGAGTAGTTGAACCTACACAGACGCATACTTTTGATGGAAGTGGTAATTATACAACTGACAGAGGTGATAGATTTTATGAATCGTATATGTGGGGCACTATTCAGGTGCCATATCACAGTCATACCATACCAACTTCCGGTAATAGCTCTTTAGGCCTTTTTCAAGAAAAATCCATTGACAAAAGAGGTGATTATATAAAGTCTTACTCGGTCGCAATTGGAGAGGTAAAAGGACAATATTTTGATAGTGAGGGGAACAAAGTTTCAACTATTGAGGAGGCAAGTATTTATCAGGTTACCGAAACAACCACAACAAGTACGGCAAG
>CAZTLE010000055.1:0-21941 GCA_964614415.1 uncultured Aureitalea sp.
CGAGACTACTCGTATGGTGGCCGAACAATTAGGACTTAAAGAGGGAACTTATACCGTAACGTTCCAATCGCGCCTTGGATTTGATCCGTGGCTAAAACCGTATACCGACCGCACTATTGAGCGCCTTGGCCTTGAAGGAGTTAAGAAAATGGCAATTGTGACTCCTGCTTTTGTGAGTGATTGCCTGGAAACTCTGGAAGAAATTGCTATGGAAGGGGAAGAGATCTTCCACGAAGTAGGAGGTAAGGATTTCACAGTAGTTCCCTGTCTGAATGACCGGGATGACTGGGTGAACGTATTGACGAGATGGATTGAAGCCTGGCGTATCAAAGACCTAAAAAAGGCACTGGCCTAGATGACAAAAAACAAATCGGAAACACTGGGGAAAGCCCCCATCAGTAAATTGCTAGTTCAGCAGGCGGTTCCTGCTTCCATTGGCATTTTAGTGATGTCCCTCAATATGATTGTCGACACCATCTTTATGGGTCGATGGTTGGGGCCTTTGGCCATATCGGCTATTACGGTGGTGATCCCGGTTACTTTTTTCATCGGTGCTATCGGACTTTCGGTGGGTATCGGAGGAAGTTCGGTGCTTTCCAGAGCCCTGGGTGCCGAAAACCGTGGCAAAGCGCTTAATGTTTTCGGGAATCAGATCACCATCACTTTTGTCACTTCTGCAATCCTGACCATACTTGGACTGGTTTTTCAGAACAGCCTTATCGAATTCTACGGAGCGGATGAGTCGTTCAAGGATCAGGCATTGATCTACTATCGCATTGTACTCTACGGTATTGTAATGCTGGCCATGTGTATGATGGGGAATAACGTGATCCGTGCCGAAGGAAAGCCGAAGTTTGCCATGTATGCCATGATTCTTCCGGCCGTTGGGAATATCCTGATGGATTACATTCTCATCTATGTATTTGAATTAGGCATGGCCGGTGCGGCCTGGGCAACTTTTATCTCATATGCTGTTTGTTTCCTGTTCATCGTTTGGTTTTTCATCGCCCGCAGTGAGCTTCGCATTTCGTGGAAATGCCTGGTGCCCCGAACCGGAATTGTAAAGGAAATAAGCAGTCTCAGTTTTGTGACTTTTGCGCGGCAGGTGACGATTGTAGTTCTTACGGTGTTACTGAATAATGTGCTTATTACCACCGGGGATGCCATTGATGTTGCGAGTTATGGGATCATAAACCGGATGTTGATCTTTGCGTTGTTCCCGGTAATTGGGGTGAATCAGGGATTTCTCCCTATTGCGGGTTATAACTACGGTGCCCGGCAATACCTTCGCGTACGCGAAACCATTACAACATCACTGAAATACGGAGGCTCCCTGGCCCTTTTGGTATTTGCGATCATAATGATCTTTGCTCCGCAGATCACGGCTATTTTCGTCTCAAACAAAGAGGGACTGGATGCTGAGACCCTGGCGAACAATGCCGAATTGATCAAGCGCACCCCAGGAGCACTTCGCTGGGTGTTCGCAGCTACGCCGGTGATCATTATTCAACTCATCGGGGCGTCCTATTTTCAAGCCATAGGCAGGGCTTTGCCGGCTTTATTGCTCAGTTTGACCAAACAGGGATTCTTCCTGATTCCTTTCATTATTATCTTGCCTACGTTCATGGGTGTTCTGGGTGTATGGATTGCCTTCCCCATTGCGGATATACTCGCGACCATTGTTACCGCCTATTATCTTAATAAGGCTGTGGTTAAGGAGTTGAGGTCTCAGTAGCGATCTCCTCAAATTTTAGGCTCTTTCAACGGAAAATCCCCCTGAAGGCTGATTTCTGTCATGTTTTCCCAGGATCGAATTTACCATCTTTAGTCTTTAAAACATATTGTATGCTTGAATTAAAGGACTTTGAACAGATCAAAGACCGCAAGACCTTTTTTGAAATTGTAAAGGCCAAGGTTTCGGAAGAACGGTTCGATTCTATTTTGGAAACCATCAGCTATGAGGAGGAGTTGTTGAAACTCCAGGGGGAGCTCGTCGATTTTCAGCAATGGGTGGCAAAGAATAAGAAAAGGGTCTGCATCATCTTTGAAGGGCGCGATGCCGCAGGGAAAGGAGGCACGATAAGACGTTTCATAGAGCACCTGAATCCCAGATCCATGCGGGTTGTGGCGCTCAATAAGCCTACTGAGATTGAGAAAGGACAGTGGTTTTTCCGAAGGTATGTAAAAGAACTACCCAATCCGGGTGAGATCGTCTTCTTTGACAGGAGTTGGTACAACCGGGCTGTTGTAGAACCGGTCATGGGGTTTTGTACGGACGAAGAGTACAAGAAGTTCATGGTACAGGTAAATGAGTTTGAGCACATGCTTTATGAGGACGGAATGGCGCTCATCAAGTTTTGGTTTTCAATCTCCAAAGATGAGCAATTGCGACGTTTTAACGCACGCATTGTGAACCCTTTGAAGCAATGGAAGTTCAGTTCTGTTGACAAGCAAGGACAGGTGTTGTGGGATGAGTATACCCATCACAAAGAACAGATGTTCAGCAAGACACACACCTCTTTCAGTCCCTGGATCATTGTAAAAAGTAACAACAAGAGGATTGCCCGGCTGGAGAGTATTCGCCACGTTCTTTCACAATTTGAATACGAGGGCAAAGGAAATTCGAAGACAACCTTGTTTCCGGATCCAAACATAATTCAGCGTTACCACAGGATGATAAAACAAATAGATCTCTAATGGGAAATCAACTTTCACAAAAAGAACTCAAGCTGTTGAATTCCAAAAAGGGGATTAAGCAGTTTTATGCGGACAATCAATTCTCGGTCTTCAAGACGATTCGTTATGTTAAGTACGAAGCCCGCCTGAAATCATTGCAGGAAGAACTTATTAAACTCCAACAATGGGTGGTGGAGAACAATGAAAAGGTTGTTATTGTATTTGAAGGCCGTGATGCAGCGGGTAAAGGAGGAGCTATTCGAAGAACAACGGAGCATCTCAATCCACGTCAGTTTAAAGTGGTGGCCTTACCGAAGCCCAGCGCTGAGGAGCGTGGTCAATGGTATTTCCAACGCTACGTGGAACAATTGCCTCGCGAAGGCATGATCGTCTTCTTCGACAGGAGTTGGTACAACCGGGCCGTGGTAGAGCCTGTAAACGGGTTTTGTACGCAGGAGGAATATGAGATCTTCATGAATCAGGTGAATGAATTTGAACGGATGATCGTTGAATCCGGAATCCGGTTGATAAAATTCTACTTTTCCATTACGAAAGATGAGCAGGCCCAACGATTTGAGGAGATCAAAGCCAGTCCGGTCAAAAAATGGAAGTACAGTGATGTGGATCGCAGAGCGCTTGAATTATGGGATAGCTATACGGAGTATAAGAAGGCCATGTTTCAAAGAACAAATTCACAAATAGCTCCCTGGACCATTATTAAGGCAAACCGGAAAACGAAAGCCCGTGTCGAAGTCATAGAGCATATTCTGAACAAGATTCCTTATGAACCGCCTAATACTGAACTTGTACAGGAGTCCGGAACTAAATCGGCTACATAGCTATTTTCATTTGGGATATTGCGACTTATATTTATTCGAATGAACCCCTGGAATTCCTATCTTTAAGGTCGTATGAAAGTGAAGATAGCCGTCATTCTTTTGGTCGTAATCCAAGGTTGGTCGTCCTTTGGTCAACTCAGTGAGATTCTGGATGAGACCTGGTATTTGCGATCCATATATGATGGGTCGGACCTTTACTACGTCCCTTATCCGGAGAGTTTTGTTTTGGGTATTGATGACATTGGAGGCACCTATTCGATACTTACCAGTGCAGTAGAAAATGGACTGGGAGGAACCGTTATCTTCGACACTGTCAATGAAACGATGGAGTTTACCGAAGTGAACATTACGCTGCTCGACTGTATCGTTCCAAACTGCTTCTACGAGGACCTTTATTTTTATACAGTTCTAACCGATATTAACGGAACACTCAAAACTCTGGACTATCACTACTTCGAGTTTTCAAACGGTGTTAGGTTATTGCGGCTCACAGATACTGATGGTAATTCGGCCGAATACCTCAATGACCCCATCGGAGATCCGAATCCAGCCTTGTTCAGAACATGGTATTTGCATTCTATGGATGCCGATTTGGGTGATACGTCATACATAGCTGATTTTGATCCGCCAATCCAGCCCACGCTGGTAATTAACCCTGATCTTACTTTTTCCGGTCTGGGAAGTTGTAACACATTCAGTGGTCTTTTTGGGTATTCAGAGGACTATGTTGATATCGGCTATCTTCTTCCGTTGAGTTTTGATGAAACCGGTGCAACCTGTACTAATCATGATGGGTTTGAACAATATTACTTCGATCATTTCGAACCCGGAACAATGCTTTTCATGTATGTCTGGGAGAACATACCTGCCGGAACGGCAGGCCTTTCGTTTGAAATGTCGCCGGGGTTTACATTCAATTTCAGAAATGAACCGGTGCTATCCCTGGAGGATAACGCCCTGGACGCTCCCGGGGTGATATACCCTAATCCCGTGAACGACAAGCTTAATATTTCCAATCCTGATGGGGTAGAGACAATCGAAATCTACACCCTAAGCGGTAAGCTTTTGCTGCAATCCGAAAGAAATATTGCCTCCGGGGTTGACGTCTCATCTTTACCACCGGGAATGTATTTGATCTCTGTTGTAACGGCTGGTACATCTCAGCTGCAAAAGTTCATAAAGCAGTAGGGTTTTTCACTGTCATCTTAACGGTTTGCCGGGCATTTAACATTCCTTGTGCATTAGGAAATGCGGGAAAATCGCTAAATTTAGCGTTCTGTTTAAATACCTAACATTGTTCACAATGATCCGACCAAAAAAACACCTCATTCCCCTTATTTTATTGATTGTTTTAACCTGTCTTACCGATGTTTCTGCCCAGACCTACGATGAGAAATATTACGATGCCCTGGAGTATCGTTTGGTAGGTCCCTTCAGAGGTGGCCGAAGTGCTGCCGTGACCGGTGTGCCGGGCAAACCTAACCTTTTCTACTTTGGAGCCACAGGAGGAGGTATTTGGCGTACCATTGACGGAGGCCGGACCTGGAAAAACATCTCAGATGGCTATTTCGGAGGTTCTATTGGAGCTATTGAGGTTAGCGAAGATGACCCCAATGTCATCTACGTAGGAGGCGGTGAGAAAACCGTTCGGGGAAATGTGTCCTCGGGATACGGAATATGGAAATCGGTCGATGCCGGAAAGACCTGGAAGCAAATGGGTCTTGAGAATAGCCGACATGTACCTCGTATCGCCATTCACCCGAAAGATCACAATATCGTGTATGCGGCTGTCATGGGAAATATCTACAAGCCTACACCAGATCGCGGAGTGTATAAGAGTACCGATGGTGGGAAAACATGGACGAAGAAATTATTTGCCAATGAAAATGCCGGAGCCGTGGATCTGATCATGGATCCAAATAATCCGCGTATCCTGTACGCTTCCACCTGGAATGTACGCAGGACACCCTACAGCTTAAGTAGTGGTGGTGACGGATCGGCACTCTGGAAGAGTACAGATAGCGGTGAGACATGGACCGAAATTTCTAAGAACAAAGGATTCCCAACCGATACGCTCGGAATCATAGGCGTAACCGTTTCACCGGTGAACAGTGAACGTGTTTGGGCCATTGTTGAGAATAAGAAAAAAGGAGGCGTTTACCGCAGTGAAGACGGAGGCGAAACCTGGACACAGATCAACAGCGAACGGAAATTGCGTCAGCGCGCCTGGTACTACACCAGGATATATGCCGACTCCCAGGACGAGGAAGTGGTCTATGTGCTGAATGTACGCTATCACAAGAGTAGCGATGGCGGGAAGACCTACAGCACCTATAATGCACCGCATGGGGATCATCACGATCTGTGGATTGCCCCCGAAAACCCGAAGCGAATGGTCATTGGGGATGACGGTGGGGCACAGGTTACCTACGATGGTGGGGAGACGTGGAGTACATATCACAATCAGCCTACTTCACAGTTTTATCGTGTGACTACCGATAACGCATTCCCATACCGCATTTATGCGGCTCAGCAGGATAACTCAACCATAAGGATTCCACACAGAACAGAAGGATTTAGCATTGACGATGATGACTGGGAGCGCACTGCAGGAGGCGAAAGTGCACACATAGCTATTGATCCCGAAAATAACGATATCGTTTACGGAGGTAGTTATGACGGCTTCCTGACGCGTTACAATCACAAAACCGGAACCGTGCGCAGTGTGAGCGTATGGCCCGACAACCCTATGGGGCATGGAGCGGAAGAGATGAAGTACCGTTTCCAGTGGAACTTCCCCATATTCTTTTCACCCCACGACCCCAACAAGTTGTATACTGTGTCCAATCATGTACACGTTTCGACCAATGAAGGTGAAAGCTGGAAGGTGATAAGCCCGGATCTTACCCGTAATGATCCGGAGAAACTAAAATCTTCCGGAGGGCCTATTACCCAAGACAATACTTCGGTAGAATACTATTGTACCATATTTGCGGCGGCCGAATCACCGGTAACTCCCGGACTCCTTTGGACGGGAAGTGATGATGGCCTGGTTCATGTTTCCAGGGACGGCGGAAATACCTGGGACAATGTAACCCCTTCGGGGATGCCGGAATGGATGATGATCAATAGCATTGAACCTTCGGTTTTCGATGCCGGGACCTGTTACATTGCAGGTACGAAATACAAAACGGGAGACTTCAGGCCGTATCTCTATAAGACGACCGATTATGGAAGAACCTGGACGAAGATCACGAATGGAATTCCTTCGGAACACTTCACCCGCGTACTTAGGGAAGACCCGAAAAGGAAAGGTCTCCTCTACGCAGGGACCGAAACCGGAATGTACGTTTCGTTTAACGACGGAAGTTCCTGGCAGCCTTTCCAATTGAACTTACCCATCGTTCCTATCACCGATCTGGCCGTCAAGGAGAATAATCTCGTTGTTGCCACCCAGGGGCGAAGCCTTTGGATTATAGACGACCTTACGGTATTGCATCAGATGGCTGCTGCAAATAACAAAGACAACTACTTGTTTAAGCCAAAAGACACCTACCGCATGGGTGGAGGCGGTCGCAGTGGATCACTCACCTCCGGAGCGAATCACCCTTCCGGAGTAATCACCTATTTCTACCTGAAGGATACCAAGGACAAGGAAATAAGTTTGAGCTTTTTGAACAGCCAAAATGATACGATCAAGAAGTTCAGTACAAAGAGTAAAGAAGACAAGCTGAAAGTGGAAGACGGAGCCAATATGTTCTCCTGGAATACACGTGGAAAAGGTGCGGAACGGCTTAAAGGGATGATCCTGTGGTGGGCGAGTACGAATGCGCCTAAGGCAGTTCCGGGACAGTACAAAGTAGTGCTGCAGGTGGATGATGATGTTCAAAGTCAGCCGTTTACCATCCTGGCGGATAAGAATTCTGAGGCCACCGTGGCCGACATGCAGCGTCAGTTTGATTTCATCACCGATGTGAATGAGACGGTGGATCGCGCCCATAAATCCATTAAGAAGATCCGGAAGATCAATGAACAACTGGGGGCTTTTCAGAAGCAGTATAAGAAAGACGATCGTGTGAAGGATCTGGTGGAAAAGGCCAAGAAATTGAGTGAAGATTTCTCAACTATTGAAAAGGCCTTGTACCAAACCCAGAATCGCAGCGGACAGGATCCGTTAAACTTCCCGATTAGGCTTACGAACAAGCTGGCGCATTTAAACAGCCTCGTAGGAATGGATGATTTCCCACCTACGGAACAGGATGTTGCCGTGAAGAACGAGCTAACTCAAAAGATCAATGTAGAATTGGATAAATTCAATCAGTTGATCACCCAGGAAATTGCGAATTTCAACAACGAATTCAATAATCTGAACCTTAATTACCTGTTTGTTGAAGAGGAAGATTAAACGCGGGTGCTATGCAATAGCACTGCTTGGAATATTTAGCTCGGGAATTGCCCAAAACACCTACAAGGAGGACTTTCTGTATTTGTGGGAGGAAGTAGCCGCCAATTACGCTTATTTTGATACGCAAAAGGTATCATGGAGCGACGTGAAAGCCCATTACGGCAAGGCCGTTGACACGGTTTCGCATCCCTATTATTTTACGTTGTTTTTGGAGCAGGTGCTTTTGGAATTGCACGACAACCACACCCACTTACGTACGAACACACCCGAGAGTTTCCGTTTGATCCCCAGCGGAACAGACCTTTGGGTTACTATGGATGAGGAAAAGTATGTCATTGCCGAGGTGCGAATGGGCTCAAAAGCCGAATCTATAGTACGTGCGGGGGATGAGATCCTTCGTGTGAATGGAGTGCCGGTTCACGAGGCAATTAACAACTTTATTGGGAAGTTTGTTACCGGTGAGGCTGCCCGGCTTCACGGAGCCAATCTCATGATGGCCGGGGATTACAGAAAAGAAAGGGTTGTGCAGTTGAGGAGGGACGGACAGATCCTGGAGGTTAATCTCGGAGTTTGTGAATACCCGGTGAATGAAGAACGCTTGCTTTCGTATGAGATCATGGAAGGCGATATTGGATATATCCGGATTGAGAATTCGTTGGGAAATAGCGCCCTTATCTCCGAGTTCGATCAGGCTATGGATGCAATGAAAGGCACCAAAGCCCTCATTTTGGATTTGCGGAACACGCCCTCCGGGGGTGACTCGTCTGTGGGGATACCACTTCTTGGGAGGTTTGTAGATGCACCTAAGCCCTATCAGCGACACGAGCGCGTTTCGGAGGAAAGAAGTTGGGTCGAAGAGGTTGCCCCGCGCGGAAGCTTTTACGATCGTCCGGTGTATGTGCTGGTAAATCATTGGACGGGAAGTATGGGAGAAGGTATTACAATAGGACTGGATTCTTTTGGAAATGGAACGGTGATCGGAACGGCGATGGCCGGACTTCTCGGAGCGAATTACACCATCCAATTGCCCAACGCCGGCTATAAGGTGAACATAACCTTTGAAAAACTATTCCACGTTGACGGAACGCCGAGAGAGCTGTTTCGTCCGGCACATCTCATTGACATTCCGAAGTTGAAACAAGAGGGGGACGCCTTTATTCAGAAAGCATTGGAGTTAATAAAGAACTAATGGAATACAACTATATCAAGGCCCTACATCTCATCTTTGTAATCACATGGTTTGCAGGGCTTTTTTACATTGTTCGGCTCTTTGTATATCAGATTGAGGCCTTTCACAAACCCTCTCCGGAGAAAGAGATCCTCGGGACGCAGTTAAAACTTATGGCCCGGCGCCTTTGGTATATCATTACCTGGCCTTCCATGATACTTGCCACGGGGTTTGCCATTTGGTTGCTGGCGCTACGACCGTTTTACATTACCGATGCCTGGATGCAGGTGAAACTGGGTTTTGTCGTGCTGCTGATTGCCTATCATATTAAGTGCCATCTTATTTTCAGGCAGTTGCAGCAGGATGTTGTGAAGCACTCCTCCAATTTTATGCGCATCTTCAACGAAGGAGCGACCATTATTTTGTTTGCTGTGGTCTTTTTGGTAATTCTGAAGAATGCCGTAAACTGGATCTATGGCACCCTGGGAATCATTGCGTTTGCGATACTTTTAATGCTGGGATATCGTCTGTATAAACGCATGCGTGAACGATAGGGATCGTCTTTTTTCAGGCTACTTCGTCCTTGGCGTAATTATTGCTATCTTCCACCATTATCTGAAGTAATGATCGTTTTCAAATCCTTACGCTACCGTATTTTCCTTTCCATGTTACTGTTGGTCATTGGCGCATCTATACTCATTGCCGTAGTGACCGTATATCAGTATCGGGAAGAGGCCCAGGACTATCATAGTCAGCGGTTGATTCGCAAGGAAACGGCCATACGTGAAAACATCAATTACGTTCTTGAAACGACCACCTATCCGGTGGAAACGGAGAATATTGCGTTGATCTTCAAGGATAAGATCTATGAGATCAAGGACATCCACAAGCTGGAGTTGTATCTCTATGACATTCAGGGAAACCTGCTGAAGTCTTCCCGTGTGGATTTTGTGAGGGACACGGCGCATGAAAAAATACCGGCCTATGTCATGGACGCCCTGGTCAATTCGCGCGACAAGCACTTTATTGAGCAGTTTGAGGAAGATGGATTGCGCTACCAGTCGTCCTACAGCTACCTTACCGATGGTCAGTTTAAACCCCTGGCCATCTTGAACCTGCCGTATATCGAAGACGACGATTTTATCAATAAGGAGTTGGTTGAAAACCTCCAGCGATTGGGCGTGGCCTATTTATTCATGCTTTTTATCGCCATCATTCTTGCCTACTTCCTTTCGTCCTATATCACGAGGTCTTTGAGCGCCATAAGTGAAAAGATCACCGAAACGCGACTGGATAAGCGAAACAAGAAGATCTATATTCAGGACATGACGGAAGAGATCCGGGAGCTGGTGAATTCCTATAACAGTATGATCGATGAGTTGGAGGTAAGTGCGGCCCAGTTAGCGACCAGCGAACGGGAGGCTGCCTGGCGCGAAATGGCTAAGCAGGTAGCTCATGAGATTAAAAACCCTCTGACTCCAATGCGACTCACGGTGCAGAGCTTTCAGCGAAAATTCGATCCCGACGATCCGAATGTGCGCACGAAGATGGACGAATACAGCAATACTCTGATTCAGCAAATAGATACGATGAGTTCCATCGCATCGGCCTTTTCCACCTATGCTGAGATGCCGGCACAAAAGGATGAGACCCTTAATGTAGTCAAGATCACCAAGCTGGCCCTGGATATTTTCAATGAAGGGTATATCTACTTCTTCAATGGGGAGGAAGAGATCATTGCCAAGTTTGATCGCACTCAGCTCATACGGGTGATCACCAACCTCGTCAAGAACAGTATTCATGCGATCAATCAAAAGCAACCGGACAATCCTCGCATTGAGGTGAGCGTTCGGCGCGATAACGGTCTGGCGGTGGTCACAGTGGCCGATAACGGCATCGGTATTTCCGAAGAGAATAAAGAGAAAGTTTTCGAACCTAAGTTCACCACGAAGAGTAGTGGTATGGGGCTGGGGCTTGCCATGGTTCAGAAAATTGTGGAGAACTACGGAGGTACTATTACGTTTGAATCGGCCGAAGGTAAGGGCACTACATTTCGGGTGGAATTCCCGGTTCTTGTGTAGCGATTTTCCTATTTTTGTGTTTCCAAATACTTACCTGAAACACCATTGACCATGAATTTCGAGAACATACTTTACGAAACCCACGAAGGGATTACGACCATTACCATCAACCGTCCTTCCAAGCTTAACGCACTTAACAGAGAAACCATCAAAGAATTGCATGATGCTTTTCGCATGGCCGACGAGGATTCCGAAACCAAAGTGATCATAGTAACCGGTAGTGGAGAAAAGGCTTTCGTGGCAGGTGCGGATATCAGTGAGTTTGCTGATTTTTCGGTGGCCGAAGGAGAGCAATTGGCATCCGAAGGTCAGGCACTTCTTTTCGATTTTGTGGCAAATCTTTCCACTCCCGTAATAGCGGCTGTAAACGGGTTTGCGCTTGGTGGTGGCCTGGAACTGGCTATGTCGGCTCATTTCAGGATTGCCAGTGACAATGCCAGGATGGGGCTTCCTGAAGTTTCGTTGGGGGTAATTCCGGGATATGGCGGAACGCAGCGGCTACCTCAACTGGTAGGTAAAGGCCGTGCGATGGAGATGATCATGACTGCCGGAATGATCGATGCCAACGCAGCGCTGGACTACGGACTTGTGAATCATGTGGTTCCTCAGGAAGAGCTTTTGGCCCTTTGTGAAAAAATAGCCGGTAAGATCATGAGAAATTCATCGGTGGCGATTGCCGCTGCCATAGCGGCTATCAACGCAGGATACGAAGACGGTGAAAACGGTTTCGATAGCGAGATCACCGAGTTTGGAAAATGCTTTGGTACTGCCGATTTCAAAGAAGGCACCCAGGCCTTCCTGCAAAAAAGGAGTCCTGATTTCCCAGGTAAATAGCTACACCTAACCGAAAAGGTGTATCTTTGGCGACCCTCCCATTTTATTTACATACTAACATTTAAATTTTTAAACTTTTTTATGAGAAGAGTAGTTACTTTTTGTGCTTCATTGTTATTGATTTTTGCGACTTCCTGCAGTGAAGACACCGTCACCGATGAGTTTGTGGATTCGTTTGGTGAAGTACCTGTACGGCTTGTTGAGCGTGTTGATGTGGCCGTAGTAGAAGGAAGCAATCAGGAAAATCGAACCCTGCGCGTAACGTATGATGCCAACAACCGGGTGAGCAGTGCTACAGACGGTATTGATACGAGCATTTTTGCCTATCAGAACAATGAGCTTTCCACGGTAACGGGAGAGGGCGACGTGTTGGACATCAATGAGCTCTATCAGGAACCCTATGACCTTTTCGAGACCGGGGAAGTAACGCAATACGACAGTGATGGGAATCCCGTTCGAATCCGGTTTTATGAGGAAGAATTTGACGGATCGAGAACGGAGTTCAATGCGGAGCTGATCTATGATAACAATCCCAACCCTTATTTCTATACCCTTGAGGCCGCCGGAATTATCGAAGTGATGGATCGCGTTCGACTTAATTTCAGCATGACACCACAGTCTTCGGAGATAGTTGCTGCCAGAATGCTTTTCCCTGTGAGCAACCTAAGAGATATCGTTATCCGCGATACCGGAGGAACTATTGTTCGTGAGGTACGGGGCGATTATGTGTACGGCGAGGATAGCTATCCGATCTCCGGTACGTTCGTATCGACGAACGCAGATGGAGAAACTGCAGTGTACACTATTTCATATACCTATAAGCAGTAAATTTACATAAATAGGAATATTTCCAAATTCGAATGGAAATATTCCTATTTGTTCTTATCTTTGAGAGAATCCAAACACTCAAAGATATCATGTCTGAACCTATCAAAGGACGGGGAGCCCAGCGAAAGGTCCACAATCGCTTTTTTGAACATCGGCACGAGCTGCGCGATGACTTCCTGGAATATTGCGAAAGAGAAGGAGAAACTCCCGAATCCAACAAGACCCAATACATAGACGTATTTCCCAAAACGTTTGTCAACAAGGTAGACAGCCCGGATGTAGGAATGATGTTCTCGGCCAACCCATATCAGGGATGTGAACACGGTTGCGTGTATTGCTATGCCAGAAACACGCATGAATACTGGGGCTATGGCCCCGGCCTGGATTTTGAGAGAAATATTTTGATTAAGCGAAACGCCCCGGAGCTACTGGAAGAACAGCTTCGGAAGAAATCCTGGAGCCCGGAACCCATCGTATTTTCAGGCAATACGGATTGCTATCAGCCCGTAGAACGAAGACTTGAGATCACCAGAAAATGCCTTGAGATCATGTTGAATTGGCGAAATCCAGCCGGAATTATTACGAAGAACGCGCTCATATTGCGGGATCTTGATATTCTCACTGAAATGGCGGCGTTGGATCTTATTGCCGTCAATGTATCCATCACCTCACTTTCCGAAGAAACCCGCAGACTCCTGGAACCCAGAACGGCCAGCATCAAGAATCGTCTTAAAACGGTGGAAACGCTCTCTAAGAAGGGGATCCCTGTGCGGGTTATGATGGCACCTATTATCCCTTCGTTGAACAGCCATGAGATACTGCCTCTTTTGAAGCGCGTGTCCGAATTGGGAGCGCGGGACGCGGCCCACACCATGGTACGACTCAACGGTGCCATTGGCGGAATCTTTGAGGATTGGGTGCGTAAGACCATGCCCGAGCGGGCTGATCGCATACTTAATCAGATTGCCGATTGTCACGGAGGTCGACTTAACGACAGTAGATGGGGAACGCGCATGGTTGGCGAGGGGCAGGTAGCGCAGCAGGTGAGTGATCTTGTCAAGCTGGGGCGGAGCAAATACTTCAAGGGAAGGGGAATGCCGGTACTCAACACTTCACTGTTCCGAAATCCGAATGATACGCAGATGAAACTTTTCTAGTTAAAACGGGTCTAAGTAGGTGTTAAATATGGCGTCATTTTTGATGTGATTTTAGCGGGATATGCCATTGTTAACGTTTGTTAAGTTGGTATGTTTTAATGGAATAACTCAGTATTTTTGAGATAGACTAAACTTGTAAACACAAAAAATTGCCTATGAAATCGTTAATTACAGCAGTCTTCCTCCTGGTTGGGGGAGTTGTTTTTAGTCAGGTGGCGGTCACAATGGATGCCGTCGTTTTGAATGCTATGACCAAGAAACCGGTCGAGTTTGCAAACGTGGAGTTTGTGAATATGAACCTGGGGACCGTGAGTGACAGTGAAGGAAAATTCCAACTTCAGTTCGATGAAGAACGCGTTGGCCCTCAGGGGGTGTTGAAAATTTCGGCACTGGGGTTTGCCACCAAAGAGATCACTCTTACGGACCTTTACAAGATTCTGGAGAAGCAGAATGTACTCTTCCTTATTCCCACGAGTGAGGCTTTAAGCCAACCCGTGGCCGCGTCCGGCGTGGATAATGTTTCCAAAGTCAGCGGAAATGTATTCGGGATGGTAACCAGTGAGGCCGGACCGGTACAAGGTGCCGTGGTACAAATTAAGGGAACTTTCACCGAAGCCGTCACCAATGTGGATGGAGAATATCGCATCAATGCTGACGAAGGTGATGTATTACAGGTTCGACATTTGGGGATGCTCCCTGCCGAAGTAGCCGTTTCAGGTGAAGGACAGCTCAATATTGCATTGAAAACGGATGGTGAGATCCTGGATGAGGTATTTCTTGAAGGGAAAGTGCAAACGGCTTATGGAAAGAAGAAAGCTGAAGCCGTCGGTTATTCACTTTCTGAAGTCCGGGAAGAACAAATTACGTCCAATTATCAGACGCTGGATCAATTGTTAGTCAAACTTACGGGAGTGCAGTACGCAGGAGATCCAACTAACAGAACATATTATTTCACACGATCGGTAGCCACCTCCGTAAACGGAAACACACTACCTATTTTTGTGATTGACGGGATGATCTACGAACAGGCTCAGAATTCTCAATTACCGGCCATCGATGTTCAGAATATCTCGAGAATTACCGCCTTACCCGGATTGGCTTCTACGGTTCGCTATGGAGCACTGGGAAGAAACGGAGCGATTATTATTCAAACCAAGGGCTTTGATGTAGCTGAGAATGGTGTTAAAACCAAGAGAGAGCGCTCTGCTCTTGTAGAAGGGAACAACTACAATGAGGTTCTGGCGTTTTACGACGCTGGAGGGCAGGTGCCCGGATATCTAAGTCAGTTACAGAACACAACCTCGTTTGAGGATGCCAAATATGTATATGAATCGCAATCCAAGAAGAATCGCGACATTCCTTACTACCTCGATGCATCACAGTATTTTGGAAAATGGAATGCGGAATATGCGGGAGATGTAGTTATGGAAATTGCCGAAATGGCCCCGGGAAATGCGAAAGCCCTTCGGACAGTGGCTTACCAGTTGGAGGCCCTGGGCGAGTTGGACCGTGCTAAGACCGTATATCAGCGTATTGCGCTACTGCGTCCTCAGGAGGCACAGTCATATCGCGACCTGGCACATATCTATAAAGAAACGGGAGAGATTACCAAGGCTTTCGGGCTTTACAAGCGAATCCTGGATAACCAGACACCCGGAATTGATTTTAGCGGATTGCAGGCAGCTGCGGAGAATGAAATTCAGCATCTCATCGCTTTCCATAGAACCAAGGTGAAATTCACCGATCTACCCAATGATCTGTTGGCTGCCAACTACAAGCGGGACATTCGTGTTGTGTTGGAATGGAATGATCCAAGTGCCGAGTTTGAAGTGCAGTTTGTAAACCCCAGCCGTAAATACTTCGTTTGGAATCACGACACGTTCAACAATGCCGAGCGCATGTTCCAGGAGGTGGAGGATGGCTTCTCCATGGAGGAGTTTATTATCGACGATTCGGACAAAGGCCCCTGGCTGGTGAATATACGCTATGTGGGACAGGACGTTTCCGAAGAGAACCCGATCATTCTCAAGTATACGGCCTATAAAGACTACGGAACCCGAAATGAAACCAAGTCCGTCAAGACTATAAAGTTATACAGTCACACGCAGAAGGTTTCGGTAGATTCTTTTGTGAATTAAGTTATTTTTCTCCGTTCCACTCCGCGTAGAACTGAGTGAGAAAATCTTCCATATAACGATGCCGGTCGGTAGCTATGCGCCGACCGGTTTTTGTATGCATACGATCCTTGAGCAGCAATAGCTTTTCGTAAAAGTGATTGATAGTAGGGGCCGTTGAGTTCTTGTACTCCTCTTTACTCATGTTGAGGTTGGGTGGAATATCCGGATTGTACAGAGCGCGGTTCTTATACCCGCCATAGTTGAAGCAACGGGCAATCCCAATAGCACCGATGGCGTCGAGGCGGTCGGCATCCCGAACTACATACAATTCATTGGACGAGAAGGCATCGGAAGTGTGCCCACCCTTAAAGGATACGTGTTCGATAATGCTGACGACATGATCAATGCATTCAGTTGACACTTGCTGCTCCGTGAGGAAGGCACGGGCTTTTTCAGGGCCTATGCTTTCGTCCCCGTTGTGGAATTTTGAGTCGGCAATGTCATGCAAGAGTGCTCCCAGGGATACGACGAACAGGTCTGTATCTTCGGTCTGGGCGATCAGAAGCGCGTTGCGGTACACCCGCTCGATATGAAACCAATCGTGGCCTCCTTCCGCGTTTTGAAGCTCTGCTTTTACGAAAGCCACAGTGTTATCTATGATCTTCAGTTCTTCAGGACTCATGGCTCGACTATGTGAGAGGTAACAATTTCTTCGATCCTGGAGATCAATGTTTCCGTATCGTATTCGGAAACCTTCAGCGGGGCATGCGCCTTGAGCTGGAAACGGGTTCCAAGGGGAATTGGGAACATACCGTTGCGTTGCAGTTTCCAGGAATTGTTGATGGTCACCGGAAGTACCCAGGCTTCGGGAATATTCTTGAAGAGGGTGCGTAATCCTTTGCGATGGAACTTTTTGGGATGCCCGTCCCGACTTCGGGTCCCTTCGGGGAAGATAACGCCACTCCGGTTGGTTTCGCTCAAATAGCGGGCAAATTTCTCGAGTTCGGCAAGGGCCTGTTCGGGATCTTTGCGATCGATGAGTACCGATCCGCCATGTTTTAGATTATAAGAAACAGACGGGATCCCTTTTCCCAGTTCTATTTTGGAAATGAACTTGGGATGTAGTTTCCGGAGGAACCAGATTATGGGTGGAATATCCCACATGCTTTGGTGATTGGAAGCAATGATCACCGGAACACCCTTTGGAAGATCATCCGGAAGGGATATTTTGTATGAAGTACCCAGAATGTGCAACGTTCGAAAGAGGAACCAATTGAAATAATCGACACTCACTTTATGTGCCTGATATCCGAATATGTTGAGGCAGATACGTTGAATAACATCGAATACAAGAAGGTAGATACCGAAAAGCAGGTAGAACAGTACCGAGAGCGGATAGCTTAAAAGGCGAAGCAGTCCTTTCATTCCACTAAAATAAAAAAACCCTCCGTAGCTTTTGGCGAAGGAGGGTTTATTTATTCCTGGTTATGCGCTTAACAATGGTCGTTGTAAGCTTCCATTAAGTTTTCGGCAATCATTTCGGCAGCACGCCCTTCGATATGATGACGCTCCAGCATGTGCACCAATTCTCCGTCTTTGAACAGCGCCATGGAAGGCGAGCTTGGAGGGAAAGGTACCATTTGGGCACGAGCTGCGTCCACAGCTTCGCGATCAACGCCGGCAAAAACGGTCACCAGGTGATCCGGAGTTTTCGCGTTTTGCAAGGAAATTCGGGCTCCGGGACGGGCATTGGCTGCGGCACATCCGCATACCGAGTTTACAACTACCAGGGTAGTTCCTTCTTTCTTTAAGGCATCGTTTACCTCATCTGCCGTAAATAATTCGCTAAAACCAATATTGGTAAGGTCTTCGCGCATGGGTTTTACTAATTCCGGTGGATACATATTCTTCTTCTTTTACGATGTAACAATTTGTCGTACAAAGATAACCTATTTTACAGGAACTTACACCAAATACCATATACAGCCTACTGAACCTGCCCACTGCCTGCTGAAACTTCCTGCTGCCCGCTGAATACTGATCAACTCGTAACTATTTGCCCCTAATGATTACTTATATTTGCACACCTTTAATTGCTATTGATATATGATTCGTTGGCTTGCTGCCATTTTAGGGTACACCTTTTTCCGTTTTCCGGGAGCTATTCTCGGTTTTCTTGTGGGAAGTCTCTTTGATAATATGGGGCGTAAGAGTAGTTCGTACAGAACATTTTACGAAGGCCCCAAACGCACGGTTACCCCGGCTAATTTTGAGTTGAACCTGCTGTCCCTGGCATCATTGGTCATTAAGGCCGATGGTGTGGTTAATCAGCAGGAGCTCGACTATGTGCGTCAGTATTTTGTTCAGGCCTACGGAAAGGAGCGTGCAAATGCTTCCTTTAAGGTATTCAATGACGCGATCAGGAATAAGGATATCTCGGCTGCTAAGATCGGAAATCTGTTCCGTCAACGTACACGCTACGAGTCCCGACTTCAAATACTTCACTTTCTATTCAGCATTGCCAAGGCAGACGGACATGTGACCGAAGCCGAAGTACTAAAGATCCAGGAAATCGCCCGGCATATGGCGATGCAGTCCAGGGATTTTGAAAGTATCAAGGCAATGTTCTTCAGCAACCCGGATAGCGCCTATAAAATTCTTGAGATAGACCGCACGGCCACCGTTTCAGAGATTAAAAAGGCCTACCGAAACATGGTAAAGAAGTATCATCCTGACAAATTACAGGGCATGGACGAGGCTTATAAAAAAGGAGCCGAGGACAAGTTCAGAAAAGTACAGGAGGCATACGAACAACTTCAGAAAGAAAGAGGATTTTAGATAAAATGCTGATTATTAGTGTTTTATATTTACTATTCTTTAATTTTTAGTTTTGACTAAAAATTAAATTAGCCAATTATCAAAATATGTTTACCTTTGCCACATGTTTTCATTGGCAGAAGAAAATTACGTCAAGACCATTTATCACCTCGAACAGGAGCGCAAGGGGCAGGTAAGTACCAATGCGATTGCCGATCGCATGGATACCAAGCCTTCTTCGGTGACCGATATGGTTCAAAAGCTTGCAGATAAGAATGTACTGTCTTACGAGAAGTATCGCGGAGCACAACTTACGGAAGAAGGGAAGAAGATAGCAATGAATGTTATTCGGAAACATCGGCTTTGGGAGGTATTCCTGGTCGAAAAATTGAATTTCCCCTGGGACGAAGTGCATGACATCGCCGAACAGTTGGAACACATTCAATCGGACGAACTGATCGCCCGTTTGGACCAGTTTCTGGAGTACCCCGATTTCGATCCGCACGGTGATCCTATTCCCGACAAACACGGAAACGTGAAACGCACTGAGAAGCGATTGCTATCGGTCCTCAAAAAAGGGATGACAGGAATCTGTGTAGGGGTGAAAGAGTCAAACAGCAGTTTCCTTCAGTATATGGATGCCAAGAAAATAGGGATCGGAACTCCGATCCAGGTGCTGGAAGTAGAGGAATTTGACGGTTCCATGACCATCCAGGCCGGAGAAGCCCCATTTTTCATTTCACAAAAAACAGCAGAAAATATTTATGTACAAGTTCAATAGATCTACACGTCGCTACGTCCTTTTGGGAGCCTTTTTCACCTTAATGGGGGTTTCGTCCTTTGCCCAGGAAGACAATCAACCGCCGGAGATGATTACAGACAGACCGGATGCAACCGAATCCTCATCCATCGTACCCCGAAAGACATTACAGGTGGAAACGGGAGGGTTCTACGAATCCTTTGAAGACGGTGATGTAACCACCAAAACCTATACCTACAATACTGCCTTACTACGTTACGGGTTATTCGATAACGTGGAGCTTAGACTGGGCTGGGACTATGTTGAGCAGAAGACCGAGATTAACGGAACCCAGGTTGGCAGGACGCTTAGCGGACTATCACCCTTACTGGCCGGAGCCAAGATTGGAATTTCAGAAGAGAAAGGAGCCTTGCCTCAAATGGCGATCATAGGCCACGTGATGCTGCCCTTTACCGCAGGAGAAGACTTTAAACCGGAGACGACCGGGGTGAATTTCCGTTTTGCCTTTGCCCATACACTAAGTGACAAATCGAGTTTGTCTTATAACGTTGGTGCCGAATGGGGAGATGATTCCCCCGAAGCTGCTTACATATATACCCTGGCCTATGGCTATAGTGTAACGGATACCTTTGGACTATACGCCGAGTTATACGGGGATTTCCCGGAAAACAGCCCGGCCAATCACCTTTGGGATGCCGGATTGACCTATCTCGTCCGCCATAATGTTCAGTTGGATGCTACCGTAGGAAGTAGTATCACCGATGGCCAGGATATTCTCCTGAGTGCCGGGGTAAGCTTTAGAATTCCAAACTAAGAAACATGAAGAAATTACTTGTCATACTCGCCGTTGTTTGTTTTGCTGCCTGCAAATCGGAAAAGGATTCCGACGGAAAACTTAAGGTGGTAACTACTACCACTATGATCACGGACCTCGTCAAGAACATCGGTGGAGAACAGATCGATATGCAGGGCCTTATGGGGGCGGGGGTGGATCCGCACCTATACAAGGCCAGCGAAGGAGATGTGTCCAAACTCTACAATGCCGATGTGATTTTTTACAACGGCCTTCACCTGGAAGGAAAACTGGTGGAGGTGTTCGAAAAAATGGAGAGTCAGAACAAGATCCAGGTGGCTCTTGCCGAAGGATTAGACAAAAGCGGACTCATTGGTTCCGAATACTTTGCTTCCAACTACGATCCGCACGTATGGTTCAACATTGGTTACTTTAAAGAGTTCGCGAAAGCCGTGCAACAAACATTGGCCGACGCCGACGCTGATAATGCTGATGTGTATGAACAGAACCTTGCGGATTATCTGAAAGAACTGGATGCATTGGAAAATGAAGTACAGCAAATCGTGGAAACACTTCCTGAAGAACAGCGTATTTTGGTTACGGCCCATGATGCCTTTAATTACTTTGGCGAGGCGTACAGTTTTCAAGTGGTTGGGTTGCAAGGCCTTTCGACCGCTACCGAAGCCGGTGTACAGGACGTACAACGACTGTCCGAATTCATCATAGAGAATCAGGTAAAAGCCATTTTCGTGGAAAGCTCCGTTCCCAGAAGAACCATTGAAGCGCTTCAGAAAGCGGTCCTTTCAAAGGATTCCGAAGTGAAGATAGGAGGTTCTCTGTACAGTGACGCTCTGGGCGATCCGGGCACAGATGAGGGAACATACCTCGGGATGTTCCGATATAATGTGAGAACCATTGTCAACGAGCTCAGATAATGAAAACGCCAGCAATAAGTGTTGATGACCTTACGGTAGCGTATAACTACAAACCGGTACTCTGGGATATCGACCTGGTCGTTCCGGAAGGCGTCTTAATGGCGATTGTTGGCCCTAACGGCGCTGGGAAATCTACGCTTATAAAAGCCATCCTGGGAATCATAAAGCCCATAGCAGGGAGTGTTAGCATCTATGGGAAACCCTATGACAAACAGCGAAAACATGTAGCCTATGTTCCCCAAAAGGGTAGTGTAGACTGGGATTTTCCTACCACGGCTATTGATGTGGTGATGATGGGAACCTACGGAAGCCTGGGTTGGATAAAGCGCCCGGGACAAAAACAACGGAAAGCGGCCCTGGAAGCCCTTGAGAAGGTTGGGATGTTGTCTTTCAAGAACCGGCAGATAAGTCAGTTAAGCGGAGGGCAGCAACAGCGGGTGTTCCTTGCCAGGGCATTGGTACAGAACGCATCTATCTACTTTATGGATGAGCCGTTTCAGGGTGTGGACGCCACTACCGAAATAGCCATTA
>CAZTLE010000056.1:0-8753 GCA_964614415.1 uncultured Aureitalea sp.
TGCCGTAGGACTCTTCTTTGATGACATAGGAATTCACATCAAAGCGAATGTCATTAATTATAAGTCGGCCATTGGTTATCAGGCGCTTGTAAAGCGGTAAGGCGTCCGAAGCAATCGCAAAGTGGTTTACCATAGCTCTGTTAGGCACGGCTGCATTGACTCCGGGAGATCCTGTTTGCAGTTCAACATATTCAAAACTGTCAAGTTTGTACTCCGGGTTTCGTGTAATATCCGGATCATTGATAAGTTGGAATCCGTTGAAGTAGCACTTCATGTTTCCATTATTAAAGGAAATCTGAATCGTATGCCATCCCTTTGTGATTCCTCCGGGTACCCGTGAAATATTGTCATTTCCGCTGTGCATGGTACCGGATCCGATTCGGATGCTGTGATTTCGGTATGGAGCACTGTTCTTAAACTCCAGATTGTAGTACTCATTTCCTCTGTTGTGGAAGAACACCTGAATTTCGAGCTTGAACGATCTTCCAAGATAGTTTTTACCTTTTATGGTAGGTGTAAGATTGCTGTAGTTGGTCCACATTTCGACTACACCCTCCTTTTGACCGGCCCACACCACCTGGTTATTCTGAACAGTCCCTTTGAGCTGTGTCCACTTCGATGGAAACTCAGTAGCCCGTTCATTATTGAAGTTGTCGTAAAAAACCAAATTTCTTCGATTGATAAAGCCCTCCAAAGGAACTCCATTCCCGCCACCGGTAGCAACAACTACCTGTCCGTTATCTTCGGTTGTAACAACCATCGGCTTGTCTTTCTTTTTCTCTTTATCTTTTCCTTCGATCTCGTCGATGCCCTTGTCGATGGTCTTCTCCATGGCCTTATTTGCCTTTCTCTTTAGTATGCCCCCAACGTTCTGCGCCTGCACGCCTCCCAAACAAAGCGATAGGCACAATATGGTTAGCAGTTGTAATGGTCTTGATGTTTTCATAGTGAGATGTTTAAAAAATTAGTACGACGCAAATATCTCATTCCGAAGTACTTGCGTCAATCGCTTATATGGGGTATTCTGAGAGGTGAGTAGTTAGTTGTGAGTTGTTAGTTGTGAGACCAGCCTGCGGCAGGCAGGTTCCAAATTCCAAATTCGTAAATCGTAAATTCAGGGTCAGATAAGCTTCTGCTTGAACGCCTTGTAAATGGCTTCCGCCCGGCTGTTCACGTGTAGTTTAGAGTAGATATTCTTGATATGCGTTTTTACCGTGTGTGGACTTAAAAAGATCTCGTCCGCCACGTCCTTGTAATTCATGCCTTTGCTTAGCATCTTAAGGACTTCCGTTTCCCGTTCAGATAAGGGGTTGTCAATGATTCGGAAGGAATTGATAATTCTCCGCGCGACCTGACTACTCATAGGTGATCCGCCATTGTATACCTCCCTAATATGGACCAGCAGGTCGGCAGGATTCGTATCCTTCAACAGGTATCCCGAAGCACCTACACAAAGTGATTGGAAAATCGAGTCATCATCCGACTGTACTGTCAGCATAATAATATCAAGCTCCGGACAAAGACGCTTCAATTGTCGGGTGACCTCGATGCCCGATTTGCCGGGAAGATCTATATCCATAAGGACGACATCCACGGGTAGTTTTGGAAGCGAGGCCAGCGCCGATTCCCCATCGGGAAAAGCATACTTACAGGCAAAACCCGAGGACCCATCTACAATAAGCGTAAGAGTCTGACGAATTTCATTATCGTCCTCAACAATAGCAATATGGATGGTTTCAGAATTCATTTTCAGCAAGTTACGCTTCTTTTGCCTGATAATCGTCACTCGTATGGGGTATTCGGTCCAGTCGCACCGATGTTCCTTTTTCGCTGGATAAGATTGTGAGGTCTGCTCCGATCTTCCTCGCCCGATCCTTCATATTTTGTAGTCCCCTGCCCTTGGACTTCTGCTGTACATTAAAACCACCTCCGTCATCCATCAATTCCATGGCGGAATATTCACCATTCGAAGCTATCTTCAGGACCACTCTGCTACAATTGGCGTATTTCAGACAATTGTTCATGGCTTCCTTAAAGATCATCACCACCTGTTTTTTGGTCTGAGGATCGAGCATGGCATTGATCTTATCAGCGTGATATCCTGTTGTTCTGAAGTCAATTTCCGTTGTTCCGAAGAGATCCTCGCCGAAATCTTTAAGTCTTAGGAAAGTATCACTCAAACTGTCTTTTTGCGGATCGATCACCCACAGCAAATCCCTGAAACTTCCGGACAGGTCTTTGATGTTGTTTCTGATCTTCCCAAACCATTCGGAAGGGTCTTTCTTGTCCTTTAAGCTTCGTTCCGCCAACGTCAGAAAAAGCGATATTTTGGTCACCTTGGATCCCAGTTCATCGTGAAAATCGGCAGTGTTTTCCTTGCGCAGTTGCTCGCGCTCTTCCACTAAAGCCTTTTCCAGTTTGGCCTCATGTTCCAACTCACGCACTTTCTTTCGAAGTCGTACGAGGTACATATACCGGATGAGTCCTGTGAGCAGAAGCGCATACAGTATAAATGCAACATGTGACTTCCAGAAGGGCGGTTTGATACGTATCTTCAGATGGATTGGTTGCTGGGCCCAAACTCCCTGATTATTGCTACCATCGAGAATAAGCTCATATTCCCCGGGCGGGAGATTGTAATAGGTAAGTTCGGAAAGTGCCTCTGTCTCGATCCAGGATTCACTGATAGGGAGAAATTTATGTCGATACCGGTTGTACTCAGGGTCTGAAAAGTCCAGAGCTGCATAACTCAACCGAATGGAATTCTCAAAATGCGATAAGGTGATCTTGTCCTCGTTAAGCCGGTCTTTGACCGAAACAAAGCCCTGTTCCTTGCGTAACGTGCTCTCTATGGACGTAAGGGCCAGATTGAAATCACGGTTCTTTGGGATAGGTCCCAGGTCGCTCAGCACGCTTAACCCCTTACTGCTCCCTATATAAACGTTGTTCTCTTCATCGATCCATAGCGCGTTTTTGTTGGTGATGTTATCTGCCAACCCGTCCCGGGATGTATAATATTTTCTATCGGCCAAAGTATTGCTCGCCTCGTCATAGATTGCTTTAACCACGCCGCTTGTCGTTGCAATCCAAAGACTCCCCTCCCGGTCCTCCATAATCCCCAATACGTACTCGGATGGCAAGCCTTCCTCACGCCCGAACTGCTTAAAATCATTGGAGTTTTCCCGATACAAATTAAGTCCGCGCTGTGTTCCGATCCACAATCTGTCACGACTATCGCGGAAAACACGTTTAATACTGTTATTGCTCAATTGAGTGCTGTCGCCAAAAACATTGATGTAGTTCTCAAATGTGCCATCGTCTTCGGGGGAGATCAATCGGCCCAATCCATGATATGTCCCTACCCAAAGGCCACCGCTCCGGTCATTGGTCATTTGCAGCGTCCAGGAATTAACAAGGGCGTCATCACGAGAATCGTCGGGTTCAACTACCTTAACCTGAGGATTGGCTATATCCCCTCCCTGGAAGCGAATATTGAGAAGCCCCCTGTAATTTCCAACCCAGAAGCTCTCGGGATTCTCTTCAAACACCTCGAAACACCAACTGTGAGGCAGAACGTCCTGATCTGTATAGTGGACAAAAGGACCCGGGTTAAAATCCGCATCCAATTGGGAAATACTCAATCCGCCCAGCGCGCTTATCCAAAGTCGGTTTTGACTGTCTATCAAAATATTCCGTCCAGTTCTGAAATGTGGACTCGGAATAAAAAGATAGTCTGTTGGGCATTTGCGGTTCAGTACGTCGGACTTATGAATGCGATACAACCCTTTTACGGTAACGATCCACAGGTTTCCAGCGGCATCTTCGGTCATGGACATCACGCTGAATATATCTTCCAGACAACTTCTTGCCTCCCCGGGCGGAAATACGAATAGCTTTCCATGATCTTCATTAAACCGGTACAATCCGTTGGCATTGGCCACCCAAATATTCTTCTGACGGTCTTCGTACACCGAGATCACATGACTTGCCATATCCTTCCATCCGCTTCGGGTTACAATCTCTTCTTCCTCCAGATTTCCGTCCTGTATGCGGTACTTCTTAACGTAGTTTCGCCAGGTGGCTGTCCAGAGATCGCCTTTACTGTCGACAATGGAATGATAGATGAAATGATCGGCCACAGGCGCTCCCTGTTTATCAAAAAATTTCCTGATAATAAACTGTCCTTCATTCCATTCTCCCTTCAAAATACCTTTGCTCGATTCGATAAGGAAAAATCCATCGTCATGCTCAAGGACCCGAAAAATGTTGGTATCCTCCAGCGACAGCCCGTCATTCCATACCAGGGGAATTGATTCAAACTCGAAATTCGTATTCCGCTGAAGAAAAATTCCCTTCTTGTGCCCTATCCACAGCCTTCCTTTGGAGTCCATGGCCATACCTCCAATACCGCCCGTCGGGATCATATGCACTTCCTCTCCGGAAAGGGCTGTAATGTCCCCGGAGGTTTTATTCAAGACGAACAGACCGCTGTAGCTTCCAATCCACAAATTCTCATTATTGTCCTCAAGTAAGCTGGAAATAAACTCAGAGCCTTCGGAAAGAGAATCGGAAATTGACACATAGCGGATTCGTTCATCTTCCAGCACATGCAGTCCTTTGGGAGTACCTATCCACATCCGGTTATCGGAGGTCTCCAGAATGGCATGAATACGGTTATCCCGGAGCCCTACGGTGTCCTTTAGGCTGGCATAGAAGGAAACGAACTTTTGGCCATCGAATTTAAACAAACCGTTGTTCCCGGCTACCCACAGGAACCCTTCGGAATCCTGGTACATGTCCCTTACAATCCGGGAAGGTAAACCCGAATCGTCGGCATAACGGCTCAATTCATAAAACTGACCAAAGGCGATGGGACCGGAAAAGAGCATTCCGAAGAAAATAAGAAATACACGAATCGCATTCATCACATTCTTCGACATAGGTATGGTCATGTCTCCTTAAAAATACAGGATTTCGCTCAAAACAAGGTCCCTGAACTCGCTGAAATAAGGGTTCTTAGCTGTAAATTACCTCATATGGGGTATGTAATACTCACTTCTGAAATCGATTCCAGCGAGCTATTACAATAACAACGATCGCAGCAAATACTATTGGGATAGTCATAAGCCCTATGCTAAAAGCCAGCAGGGTAAGAAGCGCTGCAATTCCGTAGAAACAAAGAAGATACGTAACTGCTTTATTCCGATCTTTCTTTCTTTGAAAATCCAGGAAGATTACCAGCGGAAAAAATGGAAGGACCCATGCAAAGAGTGAAAAGAGCTGCATGTAATAGTAATTGATGCACTAAGTAACGGATTAATCTGAAACAATCATAGCCGAAAAAGCCCCTATTTATGACATATAAATGAGGGGCTTAACAAACAAACCACCAGGGGTGAATAGTGTCCTTTTAATTTTCTCTGGCAGCCAGTATTATTTTTTCGGCATTGCTTCCGGCAAGTTGCCAGGTGAGACAACGTACACTTCCGCCCAGGACACATACTCCTGTAGCATCCACGGAAACTATCTTTTTTGAACTTTCATTTCGCATTGTTTCTATGATTTGTGCATCATTGCTACCATTGAAAACAGGTACGTAGATCGTATTGTGTGTCGTCGTAGCATTTACATTAATTCCGCAGGCCGATCCTATTCCACCACTGGAAGTATTGTCCCAGGTAACAGGCACCTCGACGATGCGAACGTCCGGAAAACTGGACTCCAATTCCGCCAATACCTGTGCGCGAAAATCAGGAAATTCAGAATAATCATTCAGTAACAGGGTCGTCTCATCAGCCCACATTACCATGCCGTCGGCATGCGCCAATACTTCGTCATCGGGAAGAATAATTGCGACAGACCCGGCGCCTAACAGATCTTTGAGAACAGTTCTGGCTTGCTCCATGGAAAGATCATTATCCTCCAGGAAACGGGAGGTGACAATTGCCTTACCTGCGTAGTTATCTACAACATTACCGCCGTCAAGGATATAATGTGTTTGTTTACGTTCCAATCCCAGAAGATCTGCCATCCGGGCAAAGCTTCGTTGTACACGAACACTCTCCGACTGACTCATGGAAGCCCAGGAATACACAAATTGCACAGGGTTCATCGGATTCACGGTGGTAAAGTCCCGCATCCAAATGTCTTGAACCTCTACTGTTAACAGTATGTCATTGGGAACACGTCCTTCAAAATAAGGCCGGGTATCCCGGTCTGCCAGAATTATGACGTTGTCATTACCAATGATTGCGTTGACGTAATTCACCTGGAAGTTTACAATGGCGTCAAACCGGTCCCTGTAGTAGGTGTCATGTATGGAGGGAGCCGAAAGTACCAAAGTCATTCGGTCTGTGGAAATACTATTCGTATATATAGCCGGTGTATTTACTTCTACCGGGTTGTTATCAGTTTTAGCACAGGACATTAAGGTAAACAGTGATATGAGTATAATATGCGATTGGGTCATTGCAGGTACTTGTGTATTAAAGAGTGAATCGTAATCCGATGCCGGAATAGTTGTAATTATAACTTCGGAAGAGCAATGAAGTTTCCCGCGTGCGATTGGATTCCCGGTTGTTCATGTAAAATGTACCGACGAGCGCAAGGTTATCGGTAATCGCATGTTCAAGATCCAACCGCAGCCGCAGATACTGAAACTGTAAGCGTCCCAGATCATTATTGTCAGTATCCACGGCGCGCAGCTGATCAAATGTTCGATCTACATAGCTCGCATTGAAGTCGGCCGAAAACCTCTCACCGTTATAAGAGATCTCGACGGAGGGTCGAATCTCACTATAACTGAATCTACCCGTATCCGTATCTGTACGTATCATGTACCTGAACCCGGGGCGAATTCTCAGTTCTCTGGTTACAGGATATCGGTAAAATCCTTCTGCATAGAAGTAATTCCAGTTCCTAACGGTAGCAGGCTCTTCGGGGTCTACAAACGTTCGGGTATATTGCCGGTTGCTGAATCCCGTTTCAATGCCATAGCTGTGATAGCCCTCGGGTCGTTTGAATACATTTCGAATCACGGCGTCAACGCCGAAAAGATCGTATTTAAGATCATTTACCTCGCCGTCCGTATAATCCCGGTTGGCGTATCGCACCTCAATAAAACTTCGGTTTTGAGGGTACATTCTAAAGAACAGGCCGGAGGAAAACTCCAAATGGCCATAGCCCAGTGGAGTGAGCAATTCATTATCATCCAAATTATTACCGTCTCTATCCCGGAAGTTATACCGGGCCGTAAGCAACCAACGTGTATTCCGGTTCAACTCATTCTCATACCGTAACCGGGAGTAGACAGTATAATAGCTGGCATCTCCTTCGGAAAAATAGAATCGTCCCTTGGGCTGTAACCGAACGCTGAACTTATGAGGCCCCCAGGACCGGGTAATCAATCCCCGGATATCAACTTCCTGGTAAAAACTACTGAGTTGAATTTCGTCCGGCCCCATTTGTACACCATCTTCAATGAATGAATTTGGCGCTCTTAAGATGTTTGATTCGTATCCGGATTGGGTTTCCACATAGAGATCTTGTTCTGTTTGTCCGTATAGCTGGAACATGAATAACGTTAAAAATATTACTGATAGTCGCTTCATAATACTGGTTTGTTTGTTGCTGAAGACCCTAAGGTCGTTCTGTATGAGAAACAGGTATGACGGATTTTACCCTACCTTTAAAAGGATCTGTTTGCTATCCGGGTGTCCGGCAGGTTGGTAGATACCCGTATAATCGCCGAGGCATCCGCTCCTCCTTTCAGCACCAATTCATAAGACTGCGCTTTGCTATCAGGGAGGTTCACATAGATCTTTTCCAAAGCACCGGGAATCGAACGATTGTCGTTCGTGTATTCCACCTTGCTCGATTTTCTACACGTGACCTTGTACGTGGCCACGGGCCTCCCGTCTTTTTTGAGTACCAGTCTTACCACATTTTCGGCATGCATTTTATAGTTGAAGTCAGAGCGCAAATACACGCGAAGTCGCGTGGCTTCTTTGGCCTTGAACACAAATCCTTTCGTAGCACTTATTCGATGGTAGGTCTGCTCTTGTCCGGTTTTTATATGCTTAATACCAATGCTTGAGAGGGAGTTAACAGGCATTCGTTCCTCCCAGACAACCTGCTCTTTCCGTTCATACGCAAACCGCACGTGGGCCTTGTGTTTTGCCTTGTGCTTATAGAATTTAAGGGTATGACGCCCCGGAGGAATAGTAATGGTGAACTTATCGGCCTTACTGGGCGTTCCTGTCAGCTTTCCTTTGTATTTCACTTTGGAAGAACGTTGCTGCGGACCGATCTTTTCGGAAATGATGAGTTTGTCATCCAGCAAATAGCGCAAATAATACGGTTGTGACTGTTTTTCACCGTTTTCAAGTCGAACCCGGTTGTACACCGTAAGTTTGCCGGGGCCCACAACATTCAGGGTCGTTGACGCTTTTTCGGAAAGCGCATAGTACACAAAGTCGGAAGAACCGGTCATGTGCACCAGGCCTACGAATCGTTTTGGCTTGACTTCTCTCGATTGCGCGTTGGTCGTGTACGTGGTGGCAAAAAATAACAGCAGTACCACCCATGTCATTGAATTCTTAGCAAGTTTATACATGTTCTTTGATTATTTGGGTTCCTAGTTTGTTTTGTTTTTTATCGTAGTACATGACAGCCAGAATGAGTCCCAGAAACACAAGGGTCGCGGTTCCGACTATCTTGAGATTGTATTTATAGGCTTCATATAACTTCCCCTG
>CAZTLE010000056.1:8781-21541 GCA_964614415.1 uncultured Aureitalea sp.
CGTAACGATCCATCAACCGATTGATATGTAGCAGGTTGATCACAGGCACGCGGGATTTCATCATCTCGTAAACCACGCCCTGTTTATCGGGGATTTCAGCGGCATTCAACTCGGTTTGTAAGCCTGACGGCAATTGATCTGCGTTTGCATTGCTCCCTAAACTCGCAATTCCACCACCTACATTGATAAACGCCTTGATCTTTTGCCCATCTTCCTGAAACAGGTCCATACGCCGGGCAATATTTCCTTCCAGATTCCCTTCGTTTATGTAGCGAAGTCCATTTCGTTCAATGGCGTCAAAAGCCAGTTGCCTTCCCTCCTTGCTCAGTGTTCTTCCAACATCTTCATTGCCCCCTATGGATGAGGCAACAGGCATGAAAGAGACAAAACCTTTTTCATACAGTTCCCTGTGCATATCCGGCCAGGTAAGCTCAGGAGCATTGGCACCCCATGAAGAGGATGTTACCGAGGTGATCAATACAGGTTTTGCTCCCAGGGTTTCCACGGCGGCCATAGCGGCAATGTTCAGAGCGGGAAAGGAGCCGGTAAAACACATGGCCACCTTATCTCCTTTACTTACACCCGCTCTCTTCAATTGTTCCACGATCATTGCAGCAAAATTGGGATTGGTCGTGGACAGCTTGACAGGCAGAGAGCCTCTCCCCGAGGTAATTTCTGAAAACTGTTGTCCGATGATCCCGGTTTCATTCGGATCATTTATGTTATCAATGGCAATTTCATCCTCAAAGAACCGCTCCTTGAGGTGAATCATACACCCGGCCGCCAATTCGGCTGCCTTTACTTTCTCCGTATAAAAATCCTGTCGCCTGAAATCCTTTGAATTCTCAACGATCACCAATAAGGCGATGGCCAGGGCTCCCAGTAATGTTAGCACCAGCGTGGAGCGTATCGATATTTTGTTGGTCAGATTCATATTAGTAGAGTTCGGGAAGGGGTTCTCCCATGAAACAAAGAATTACAAAAAGTCGCACGATTACCGAGGTAACGGCCAGCATGGACAAGGTTTTCACAAAACCCTGTTTGGCCGCCCAGTGTGCGATAAGTCCGGGGATGACCCATCCTATGGCACTGAGCTCGATAGACGTTCCCGATGCGTTGAACACCAGGAAATGGTGTGACATAATGGAAAGTATGGTCCCGATAAGTAGTGAGACCACCATTTGCCTCCGTCCGAAAAGGAAAGTGAATCGCGAGATCAGTTTGATGATTAAGAAAGTCAGGAAGGCGATTAAGACCAGTCCCAACAGGCGGTCCAGCGTTGTAAGCTGCAAGGCGATATATCCGGGGATGATAATTCCTCCGGCAGCCATTCCGAATTTTTCGATAAAGAACAGGCTGATTACGATGCCCAGTGTTACTGAAAGTTCGATCATAAGGTTTAATATTGGTGATTGTGTTTGTGTTGTTCTTCGAAATATTGCGCCAGTTCGGCCCCACCGACCCCCATGTTTCCAATAGCGAGAAGTGTGGTTTGTGCCGGGGCGAGCGAACAAAGTGCGTTGAATTGTTCTTCTGTAGGTTTCATGCCAATGGGATGCACCCGGTCTCGGGGAATGCCGTTCTTTTGGCACATAGAGACCACCATCTCCACCGTTTCTCCTATCAATGCCACCGAATGATAGGCCAGTGAAGCGATCATCTCCACCAGTTGAGCAGCGCGGTCCGGACGATCTTTACGGGTGTTCAGGACGAACATAAAGTGTTCATTGGACTCCGATTGACCGGTAATGGCGTTCCATATCATAACCGTAGACTCAGGGTCATTCGCCGCTAATGCATTGTAGAAGAGAATGCGCTTACCCTCCCGCGCTATCTGAAACTTGCGAAGTACCCCTTCATCGGGAATGGAGAGCTTCATGGCGGCAAGGGCCGTTTCTTTTTCAACTCCCAGATCACTACAAATGTCCAGGGCCAGGGCCACATTGTCCTTGTGTTCTATATAGGTGAATCCCTGCATGTCTGCATCGCTGATATCATCTTTCGTACTAACGAGCAGTTCTGACGAACGACCTCTCGCTACACGGTTCATATATGACGTATAGCGGTCCTCACTGGTAAAGATCTTCGAGTGCTTCGGTATGGTCCCGCAAATTGCCTTTGCTACATCGTCCAGGGTGGGTCCCATGACATCCAGGTGGTCCAAACGGATATTGGTAATGACTCCATGAGTAGCCTTGACCATCTGATGTTCGGTAATACGTTGATAGATAGGTTGTAAAGCCATGCACTCGATAAGGAGTACTTCTGCATTTTGTTCCGAACAGAACTTAATGATATCCAATTGTTCAAGGATATTGGCCTTTTCTTTGCGATGCACAACGGCTTCGCTACCGTCGGGAAGAATAATACGAGGGAAAGTACCGGTAACCTTAGTGACCGTTCTAAGGCCACCGGCTCTTAACCCAGCCCCGACAAGTCGGGTCACACTGGATTTTCCTCGCGTCCCATTGATATGAATCCGAATGGGAATGGCTTGCAAATATCTCTGATGGCGCCGGTATTCTAATGCACCATACATGAGAACAAGTACTGTCACACCCGAAATAATTAACAGGCTAAGCATAAATTTCAATTAGTGGTTTGTTGGATGTGAAACAGGTGTGAATCGTTTTACCCTACCCCACCCGATTATTTTTATTGATTATTTCTAGTATCATTCTGAAAATGAGTAGGCTCCGATACCAGTCGAGACAGGCATTCTTCTCAAATTATTGAGTTAGTCGGTTATTGTGTATTTTCGTACCACCTGCCAATTAAAACTGTATGGCCAACCCCAAGGATTCTGTTTGCGACGAGAAGGTATTCGAACATATATTTTCTACCTACGCCGAAACACTTCGCAATTTTATCTATTACAAATGCGGGAATACTACAAGGGCCGATGACCTCGTGCAGGATGCATTTATCAAATTGTGGAATAATTGTGCTAAGGTTCCCTTCGGAAAGGCCAAATCATACTTGTATACCGTGATCAACAATGCCTTTCTCAACGAAGTGGCTCATGACAAAGTAAAGCTGAAGTTCAGACAGGCATCACGAAGTGCGGTAAATAAAGAAACTCCTGAATTTGTCTTGCGGGAAAAAGAGTTTCAGGCGGAACTCGAACGGGCAATCGGTAATTTGTCGGAAAAGCAACGAGAGGTTTTCCTCTTGAATCGAATTGAAAAAAAGAAATATCACGAAATTGCGGAAATGCTGAATATTTCGGTCAAAGCAGTGGAAAAAAGAATGCACGCGGCTCTCGTAAGCCTGCGGAAGGAAATAAAATATTTTAAGTCAAGGTAGGGTATTTTGGAAGTGACCTGTTTCACAATCGAATAACCCAAAAGAATGCGATGGAGCAAAACTACGATGATACTTTTTTAGCCAGATGGATCGCCGGTGAACTCACCGAGGCAGAACTATCTGAGTTCAGGAAGTCAACCGAATATTCTGAATATGAAAAGATCATCGAAGGTGCCGGCCGGCTGGAAGCACCTTCGTTTGATCGACAAGGAATGCTGGATTCCATCCGATCGAAGCGGGATTCCGGTTCTGCTTCAACCGTGAGAAGACTTATACCTGCCTGGGGCTATGCAGCGGCTGCAGCCGTAGCCGTATTGCTTTTAGGCTACTTTTTCCTGTTTAACACCACCTCTTTTGATTCCGCACCCGGCGAGATCGTAAGCGTAGCGCTTCCGGCGGGTTCCCAGGTGACTCTAAACGCTGAAGCATCGCTATCCTACAAGGAGCGTTCCTGGAACAGGGAGCGCAACCTCTCCCTGGAAGGTGAAGCTCTGTTTGACGTAACCAAAGGCAATACCTTCCGGGTATCTACTTCCCAGGGAACTGTTACGGTAGTTGGGACCCAGTTTACAGTGAACTCCAGAGATAACTACTTTGACGTTATCTGCTATGAAGGTTCCGTGCGGGTGCAAAGCAGTTTGGGCGAAGCTCTGCTCAAGGCCGGTGAGGCCATTAGAGTACAAAATGGTGAGTCCTACACGTATGAGGTGGATGCGGAACAGCCTGAATGGCTTCGGGATGCCAGCTCCTTTACCAACGCACCCATCCTACACGTTGTGAACGAATTGGAGCGGCAATTTGGAATTACGATATCGAATAAGGAGTCACTGGGCGATGGTCATTTCACAGGGCGCTTTACCCATTCCAATCTGGAACTGGCTCTCAAAACGGTTTTTGATGCTATGGAAATTACATATACTTTTGATGGTAACAACAACGTTTCCATTCAAAAGTAGTCTATGCGAAAGCTCCTTATCGGCTTTTTTTGGTTTCTCACCATTTCCATCTATGCACAGGAGAACGAAGTAACCATCGACTACACGAATACCCCGTTGGAGCAGGTGTTACAGGAGATTGAGAAAACCTTCGATCTTCGCATTTCCTTCCAAAGTGAGGTGGTTTCCGACAAAACCATTACACTGACAGGAACCTTTTCTTTGCAAGAGATCATTTCCCGTCTGGAACAGCAAACCAATTTGAGTTTATCGCGCCTCGATAATACCAACTACGTCTTGAAACGCAACCGGGAAGGGTTGTTAGACATTACCGGGACACTGATTGACGCCACTACCAATGAACCCATTTCCTTTGCAACCATTAGAATCAAAGATGCTCCCAGAGGGGTCATCACAGATGCCGAAGGTCTCTTTGTTCTTAAAGACGTGCCCGGAGATGCTGTCATCGTTATAGAACATATTGGTTACGCCAAGATTGAACGACCGGCCACGGATTTCAGCCTTCAAGGAACTTCCATTCTGATTTCTCCAAGCGCAGCCTTTATAGGCGAAGTAGTACTCACCGAATACATCACTCGAGGATTTGATCGGAATAATCAGGATGGCTCGGTGGCTTTGCGACCCGACAAACTGGGTATTCTTCCAGGGCTAACCGAACCGGATGTTTTACAGAGCCTTCAGTTACTTCCGGGGATATCAAGCCCGGCTGAGTCAGCCTCCGGACTGCATATACGGGGAGGGACGCCGGATCAAAACCTCGTCTTATGGGATGGTATTAAAATGTATCATCAGGGGCATTTCTTCGGAGAGATCTCAGCGTTCAACCCATACATTACCAAAAATGTGAATGTATATCGAAGCGGTACCAGTGCTCAGTATGGAGATCGTATTTCGGGTGTCATCGATATTACATCCTTGGACGATATCCCGGAACGCATCAAAGTAGGTGGAGGGTCTAATCTGACTCATGCCGATGCCAATGTGCAAATTCCCCTATTCGATAATACCGTAGGTCTGGTACTTTCCGGACGCCGCTCTTTTGCAGACATCTTTGAAACGGTTACGTTCAGAAACCTGAACCGAAAAGTATTTCAGAACACAAAAATTGATGACGGTGTCACTAATTTAGATGAGGAATTCAGGGAACTCGAGAATTTCTTCCGCTTTACCGATTTCAATACCAAGTTACTATGGAAACCCAGTGAAAAGGACCGTATTTCACTTAGTGCGTTATTTGTGACGAATACCTTCGAATTTGAAGTAGAATCCACCGAAGCCAAGGATGAGGACAACCTTGATCTTGTAAACAACGGTTACAGCCTCAATTGGGAGCACAAGGCATCAGATCATTGGAACTGGGTCCTCAACGCCTACTACTCTACCTTCGAATCGGATTTCTCATTCAGGGAATTCGAGCCTTCGGAAAATGAAGACTTCCTATTGGCCAAAAAAAATAATGTGGACGACATTGGTGTCTCCCTGCGAACTACCTATCGATTTAATGACAACCACAGTCTTTCCGGCGGATATGATTTCTTTAACAATCAAGTGTTCTATACCATCAGTACAACCGAAAACGGACAGGGAGTTATTTCGGAACTGGAAGATGACAATCTGAACTCCCATTCGATATATTCGGAATATGAATACAGCTCGGATCATCTGTTTTTCAGGGGTGGCCTTCGCGTAGCCCACCTGTCCAGTGATCAAACATTGTACTGGGAACCAAGAGCCTACGTTGAATCTCCGCTTACAGACGACCTAAAGATAAAGGCCTCGGGAGAGATTAAGAATCAGGCGATCAGTCAGCTGGTTCTCTTCGACTTCAATGACATTGGAGTAGGTAATAATATTTGGGTACTGGCCGATGATGATGACATCCCCGTACTCAATAACAGGCAGATCACTGCCGGGTTCCTATTTGAGGACAACGGATGGAATATCGACGTTGAAGGGTATTACCGTAATATTCGGGGACTTACCTCCTTCAGTCGCGGTTTCAATAATGCTGCCGGAAATATAGATGACTATGAAGATGGCACCGGAGATACTTTCGGACTGGATATCCTGTTAAAGAAACGCATCAAAAACTATCGATTCTGGGCAAGTTATTCGCTGAGTAAGACCGACTTTGAGTTCGAAAACCTGCAGGAGGGTAAGTTCCCGGGCAATTTTGATCAACGTCACGTACTTACCCTGTCAAACACTTTTTCATGGAACCGATTCCAGTTCTCACTGGGATGGACCTTGGCCACCGGAAAGCCTTTTTCGCAGCCTACCGGTATTGAAACAATCATTGATGACGGGGACGATGTGAACTTTGAACCCATTTTCGGTGATCAAAACAACGCGCGTCTCGACAACTACCACAGACTGGATGCCTCTGTTGTCTATGACTTTCCGCTGGGCAAGCGCCAGCAGACCAATGCCAGAATCGGAGTCTCGGTGTTGAATATCTATGACCATGAGAATCCATTGGACAAGATATTCAGAGTGGTATCGGAGTCAAACGGCGATGAAACCACTCCCAGAATTATCGAGGAGACCCGATTGGGATTGGGAATGACCCCTAACGTCGTATTTCGAATTAACTTCTAGTACTTGGCCGATTTCCCCTTGGCCATTGTTTTCAGAATGAACTCTCTAAGATCGTTATTGGCCGACTGCAGGTCTTCGCGTCGCAGGTACATCATATGCCCGCTTCGGTACCCCTTAAAGCCCATACGCTCCTTCATCTTCCCGCTGGGGTCAATCTGCCACATGGTATACTTGGCGGCAAAATAGGTCGTAGCTCCGTCGTAGTACCCGGACTGGAAGAGTATATTGAGATACGGATTTTCAGCCATAGCCTTTCTCAGGTCATCGCGGGTGTTGTTATTCCTTCGGTCCCAGGGATGCACCGGTCCGAACATATTGTACTTGATATCGGTCTTAAAGTTAAGATGCTCCCGGATGTAATAGTTGATCGCAGGTGTAAAGGAGTGCAACCATGAAGTGAGTTCGGCGCTGTAGTCCGGGCCATCCCCGGCTTCCGTTTTATCGATTCCCAAATACCGGGAATCAAGCCTTCCTATCGTAAATCCCGACTTATCACGCAATAGTTCTTTCCAAAAAAAGCGCGTGGGAACGTCCAGGTTATTCTGCAATATCGCTTGCTTGGAAAGGCCGGTATAGTAGGCCATTTTTTCAGCAACGGCGTCTTTCTCAGCAGGTGAAATGAATCCGCCTTTGGCCAGGGCAGGCATTAACCGGTTCACTGCATAATCTTCTACCTCGGGCAGCATTTCGGTAAGGTCCTTTTGTTGCAGTGCAGGTGGTAGCATTTTATGATACCAGGCGGCAGCCGCAAAATAAGGTAGATTGGTTCCCGAAGAAATGGCACTATCCGAATTAAATACCCGATAATCTGCGGGGGAAACCAGGATCACACCGTTTAGATACATCCATTGGGCTTCCTGCAATTCCAACGCCAATCCCGATACCCGGGTGCCTCCGTAACTTTCTCCAATGAGATATTTTGGCGAGGTCCATCGGTTATGGCGGGTCACAAACGTATTAAGCCATTCCGCCAAATATTCGATATCTGCATTAATTCCGAAAAAGTGATCTCGATCCACTTCCTTACCCGAGGCGGGAATGGTACGCGAGTACCCTGTATTAGCCGGGTTGACGAATACGATATCGGCCACATCCAGTACTGAAAACGGATTCTCCTGAATACCATAGGGCTGCACCGGATATCCCTCCTCATCAATCTTAAGGACCTTAGGCCCTGTATAGGCAACATGCATCCAAACCGAGGCAGAACCGGGGCCTCCGTTGAACGATATCAAGAGCGGACGGTTTCCCAGGTCTCCTGCATTATTACGTGTATAGTAAGTGTAAAACAGGGTAGCGATTGGCTTGCCCATTTCATCCCAAAGTGGCTGTGTTCCCGTTTCGGCCGTATAGGATACGTTGACGCCGTTTATGGTCGTAGTGTGTTTTGTAGTCACCGTAGTGTCGACAGGGATCATGCGTTTTTGAGCGATGGTTGCCGTAGTGGAAAGAGCAAGAATCAGGAAGGGTAGAAAATATCTCATATGTCATTTTTTAGCAGTTTAAAACTACGTAATAATCATTACCCTAAAAAATGACAAAATGGGGAGTCATAAAAGCACCGCATTTGCAAAACTAGCAGGAGTAAGATGCCTCACGAAAACAAATGCGGGTCCATAGGACAGTACAATATACACTATTTTCCTATGAGTTGCTGTGCGAATTTACTGAACGATAAGCTTTTGCGTAATTTGAAGACCGTCTTTAGTAAATTGTAAAAAGTACACTCCCGAGTCATAACCGGAAATATCCAGTGCCACATCTTTGTTAAGAATGTCTTGTGTCTTCAATACCCTACCCTGCATGTCGAAGATCGTTACACTGCTCTCCAACCAACCGGATGCTACCGAGACGGAAACCGTATTTCGCGCCGGGTTCGGGTAGATACGAATGGCGTCTGCACCGGTAATATCGTCAACACCAAGCGTTTCCCCTTCTTCAATAACAAGATGCGAGTTGATTTGCGGATCGTTTATGATATCCTGTACTCCACTGAGCCAATCCACTTTGATATACTCGATTTCCGTGGCATCTCCGATTCCGAAAAATTCCCAGGCTGAGTTCTGAGATAAGTATCCCTCACCGCACAGGGTATAGTTGTATTGCTTTTCTCCATTTACGGAAATTTCAATCACCGAACCAATTCCCATGCGATTGCTCTGCACGCCTTCCAGCTTCACTTTGAGCCAGTTGTTGACTTGTGGGCACTCGTTCTTCCAGATAAAAATATCATCGGGTTCAAAATTCAGGACCACCATATCCGGATAGCCGTCATTATCAATGTCGCCTATGGCATTCGCATAACTCTCAGCTACGTCGGGATCAAATCCCGCTTCCGTAGGGATCGTATAGTTTCCGGAACCATCATTCTCGTAGAAAGCGGATGGCAATCTGTTCAAAGGATCGACGGTAGAACTGCTCACATAAAGATCCAAATCCATGTCGTTATCGGCATCCAGGAAAACCGCGCCCCAGGCGATCGTCTCCATGAGGGTTCCATTGGCTGCAGCAATATCGGTGAAGGTACTGTTGCCATTGTTCCGAAGAAAGGCATTTCCAGCCGGTGTATTGGTCACATAAATATCAAACCAGCCATCGCGGTTGTCATCACCGATTGTAGTGGACATGGCATCGATCGCTATATCCGTTCCCGTAGCGGCACCGGCATCCGTAAAAGTTCCGTCTCCGTTGTTTAGCCACATCTGGTTGGCAAATACATTACGGTCGTTGGCCACATAAATATCCTGCCAGCCGTCGTTATTGTAATCGAAGAAGGACGAACAAAAACTCAGATAGTCGTCGGTTGAAATCCCGGCGGCGATGGTTACATCCGTAAAGGTTCCATCCTGATTATTAAGGTACAAACGGTTGTGATCATCAGCGTGAGTAACGTCCCGTGAACTTTGAAACATATCCAACCAACCATCGTTATTGAAATCTCCCCAGGAAGCACCCCAGGCCAAATGACTTGGCAGATCCATGCCCGCAGCAACCGTTATGTCGGTAAACTGCATATTTCCGTCATTTTCGAAAAGCTGATTTATCTGGGTATTACTGGAAATGTGAAGATCGTTGTCACCGTCATTGTCGAAATCGACCCAAACGGCGCTCTTGGTTTCTCCGGATTCCTGAGCCACATTGTAAAAGACCTCGGTAAAAGTTCCCTGAATATTCTTAAAGAAACGAACCAGGCCTCCTGCTTCCGAAGTAACGGTAATGTCATCCCAGCCGTCATTGTCGAAATCGAAAAATGTAATACCTCCTCCCAACTGTCCGGAACCATAAGTAACTCCTCCACAGCCAAGGGCTGAAGCCTGTTCACTGAATTGTATTTGGGATTGGGCGGAAAAAGTGGCTGCAACGCATGCAGCTAATGTTAACAAGTAGAATCGTCTCATATTGAGAAACCTTAGCAGTTAGTCTCTCAAATCTACTAAATAATTCGATTAACTTTTAAATAAAGGACGATTAGCCATCATATCATGTACCTGACCGGCAACATCGGTCAAAACGGACTCATTTTCTATGTTCGTGATCACGGTATCGATCAGGTCCACAATGGGTGCCATATCCGCCTCAACAAGGCCACGGGTAGTGATCGCTGCGGTTCCCAATCGGATTCCACTCGTTACAAATGGTGATTTATCGTCAAAGGGGACCATATTCTTGTTCACAGTGATCTCGGCATCCTCGAGCGCCTCTTCGGCCTGTTTTCCGGTAACGCCTTTATTGCGCAGGTCAATGAGCATCATGTGGTTATCCGTTCCTCCGGAGATCACCTTATAGCCTCGATCCACAAACGCTTTGGCCATGACGGCTGCATTCTTCTTGACCTGTACCATATAGTGCAGGAAGTCATCGGTTAAGGCCTCTCCAAACGCAATTGCCTTAGCCGCAATAATATGCTCTAACGGGCCACCCTGATTACCGGGAAAGATGCCACTGTCAAGAAGTGAAGACATCATTCGCAGGTTCCCGTTCTTAAGTCGTATTCCGAATGGGTTCTCGAAGTCTTTCCCCATGAGAATCAAACCTCCTCTGGGACCGCGCAGTGTTTTGTGCGTCGTGGTGGTAACCACATGGCAATGAGGGATGGGATCGGAAATAATCCCCTTGGCTATGAGTCCCGCCGGATGGGCAATATCGGCCATAAGAATCGCACCGACCTTGTCTGCAATTTCGCGGAACCGCTCATAATCCATTTCCCGTGAATAAGCCGAGGCCCCTGCAATGATTAGTTTGGGTTGCTCACGAACCGCGATTTCTTCAATAATGTCATAATCCAACATCCCTGTGGACTCATCCACACCATAAAAGACCGGGTTGTACAATCTCCCTGAAAAATTCACCGGAGAACCGTGCGTGAGGTGGCCACCATGTGAAAGATCAAATCCCAGGAACTTATCGCCGGGTTTCAGGCAGACCGAGAAGACCGCTGTATTGGCCTGAGAACCACTGTGGGGTTGTACGTTGGCATATTCTGCACCGAAAAGTTCCTTAGCCCGTTCAATGGCTATTCGCTCAACCTCATCGACTATTTCACACCCTCCGTAATATCTTTTTCCGGGGTAACCTTCGGCGTATTTATTAGTCAAAACAGAACCGGCTGCTTCCATTACCTGATCGCTCACAAAATTCTCTGAAGCAATCAATTCCAGTCCGTTCAGTTGACGCTGTCTTTCGTCTTCTATCAGTTCAAAAATGAGATCGTCACGTTGTATCATAAATACAGGGATATTAAAACGCTCAAAAATACTAAAAGCATTCGGTTAGAATTTCAGAAATCATATATTTGATACAGAATTTATAAACACCTCAATAACTTCAATTAGTGCACCATGCCATTAACCGCTAACGACCCCTCCCGCAAGAGCTGGCTTGACATTCCGGCCAATTCAGATTTCCCTATGCAGAACATTCCTTTTGGGGTGTTTCTAACAAGAGACGACATTATAACCATCGGAACCCGAATCGGAGATACTGCCATCGATTTGGGAGCCCTTCATCAATTGGGTTATTTCGAGGGAATTGAGCTTACCGATGACATCTTCCTCCAGGATAGCCTTAACGATTTTATTAGCGACGGAAAGAAGACATGGCGCCTGGTGCGCAATCGGATTTCGGATATTTTCCTTGAGGACAATCCGGCGCTTCGCGACAACTCCGAACATCGCAAGCAGGTACTGTTCACCTTAGATGAAATTGAAATGCAACTGCCCGTGGATGTGGGTGATTACACCGACTTCTACGCGAGCAAGGAACACGCCACCAATGTGGGATCGCTCTTCCGGGATCCAGAGAATGCGCTACTCCCTAATTGGGTACGTATTCCCATTGGGTATCACGGCCGTAGTTCATCAATTATCCCCAGCGGAACCCCCGTACGTCGTCCGGTAGGTCAAACCAAGCCGGGAGATGACGGAGTCCCGGGATTCGGGCCTACCAAATTGTTGGATTTCGAACTGGAAATGGCCTTTATTACTACAGATACCAATGACCTTGGAAAGCGGGTTTCTGTTCAGGAGGCCGAGGATTATATTTTTGGTCTGGTATTATTCAATGACTGGAGTGCCCGGGATATTCAGGCCTGGGAATATGTTCCTCTGGGCCCATTCCTCGGAAAGAGCTTTGCCTCGACGATATCGCCCTGGATCGTGACCCTGGATGCGCTGGAACCCTTCCGTACCGAAGGACCGGTACAGGATCCGGAACCGCTGCCCTACCTGCAACACGGACCAAAAAAGAACTTCGATATCAAATTGCAAGTGGGTATTCAACCCGAAGGTGGAGAAGAAACCGTGGTGTGCAACTCCAATTTCAAATATATGTACTGGTCCATGGCCCAACAGTTGGCGCATCATACGGTTAACGGATGTAATGTTCGATCCGGAGATATGATG
>CAZTLE010000057.1:0-21229 GCA_964614415.1 uncultured Aureitalea sp.
AAGTTGGAGAGATCAAAGTGGGTGATCCGGCCAAGCGTCAGGCAGTAACCAACCCCACCAAAACCATTTCTTCCATCAAACGGTTCATGGGGAACAAATATTCAGAGTCTCAAAAAGAAGCCGATAGAGCTGCATATACTGTGGTGAAAGGGGATAACAATACCCCACGTGTTGATATTGATGGCAGATTGTATACACCACAGGAATTAAGTGCCATGATCCTTCAGAAAATGAAGAAAACGGCAGAAGACTACCTGGGACAGGATATAACCCGTGCGGTGATTACCGTACCTGCCTATTTTAACGACAGTCAGCGTCAGGCAACCAAGGAAGCAGGAGAGATTGCCGGACTTACTGTAGAACGAATCATTAACGAACCTACGGCGGCAGCGCTGGCGTATGGATTAGATAAAAAAGGAACAGACCAGAAAATTGTCGTTTTCGACTTTGGAGGTGGTACGCATGACGTGTCCATCCTTGAGTTGGGAGACGGTGTTTTTGAAGTATTGTCAACAGACGGTGATACGCACCTGGGAGGTGATGACGTAGATAGCAAGATCATCAACTGGTTGGCCGATGAGTTCCAAAGTGAAGAGGATATGGACCTTAGAAAGGATCCGATGGCGTTGCAGCGATTGAAAGAAGCCGCCGAGAAAGCCAAGATCGAATTGTCTTCTTCCACACAAACTGAAATCAACTTACCCTATATCACAGCGACAGCCAGTGGTCCTAAGCACCTTGTTAAGTCCCTGTCCCGAGCCAAGTTCGAGCAACTGATCGAAGACCTGGTAAAGCGGACTATCGAGCCTTGTGAAAAGGCAATGAAAGCTGCCGGACTATCCAAGAGCGATATCGACGAGATCATTTTGGTAGGAGGTTCGACCCGAATTCCAGCCGTTCAGGAAGCTGTTGAGAAATTCTTCGGAAAAGCACCTAGCAAAGGAGTGAATCCCGATGAGGTGGTAGCCGTAGGTGCTGCGATTCAGGGAGGTGTACTCACAGGAGATGTAAAAGATGTACTGCTGTTGGATGTTACACCACTTTCTCTGGGTATTGAGACCATGGGGAACGTAATGACGAAGCTTATCGAAGCTAATACGACCATTCCAAGTAAGAAGTCACAGATCTTCTCAACAGCGGCTGATAATCAGCCGAGTGTCGAGATCCACGTGCTTCAGGGAGAACGTCCTATGGCAGCGGATAACAAGACTATTGGTCGTTTCCACCTGGATGGAATTCCACCTGCACCGAGGGGTGTGCCTCAAATCGAAGTAACCTTCGATATTGATGCGAACGGAATCATCAAGGTAAGTGCGACAGATAAAGCCACAGGTAAATCACAGGATATCCGTATCGAAGCCTCTTCCGGTCTTACTGACGAAGAGATCGAAAAAATGAAAGCCGAAGCCGAAGCGAATGCTGAAGCTGATAAGGCGGCCAAGGAGAAAGCGGATAAGATCAATGAGGCAGATGCCATGATCTTCCAAACTGAGAAGCAATTGAAGGAGTTCGGTGATAAGCTGAGCGATGATAAGAAGAAGCCTATCGAGGATGCGCTGGAAGATTTGAAGAAGGCCTACGAAACCAAGGAAGTAGAAACCATTCAGCCTGCGTTGGATAAGATCAACGAAGCCTGGAAAACTGCTTCCGAAGAGCTGTACAAGGCACAAGCCGAAGCACAACAGAATGGTGCCCCCGGTCCTGATGCCGGAGCCGGTTCAGAGAGTAGTGGAGGTGACGAGAACAGCGATGTAGAAGACGTAGACTTCGAAGAAGTCAAGTAGCCTGTCCTGAGTGTCACACTGAGCGCAGTCGAAGTGTAGTCGAAGGATAGACTTCGAAGAAGTGAAATAGTACTGAGTACTGAGTAGTTAGTATTGAGATATATGGAAACCCGGCATTTTGCCGGGTTTTTTGTTTGGAAGACCGGACGAAATGATTCCTAAGGTTGGACCGGGATAGAAATACTTACTTCAGAACTGATATTTCTCATATCATTTCTTCTTGAACTAAACCACCATTTTTTGTATATTTAGAGAAGTAAAGTGTTCGGTTATAATGTTTTACTACATCTTCCAACACACTTAAAATCACGTAGCTATGAAAACTTCAGCCAAAAACAAGACGCTGTTGACGATGGTACTTGGTTTGTTCTTCACACTATCCCTCGTCCACGCACAGATTGACAATTATTCGGAATATAAAGGAATTATCAATGATGGCTTTGATGGTAAGGCTCTGGAGTCGGTGAGTGTTAAACTTGTAGCCAATAACATAGGGACAGTTACCAACAGCGAAGGCCGATTTACTTTAAAAGTGCCTGCAGGACAGGAAGATGCAGAAGTGGAGTTCTCCTTGTTAGGATATCAAACGCTTACCATGCCTCTTACCGATCTCAAACCGGAAGGGAACAAAATAAAGCTGAATCAGAAATTTACACAGCTGACCCAGGTACGTATCGCAACTTATTCCAGCGCAGAGAACCTCATTAATGAGGTGTTTAAACGTAAGGAACAGAATAATCCGGACCGTTCAGCTCGTATGACGGCGTTTTACCGCGAGACCATAAAAAAGCGACGGCGCAATGTATCCCTTACAGAGGCGGTTGTGAATGTGTATAAGCAGTCGTATCAGAATGCCAACAGAGACGTAATCACGCTTCACAAGGCCAGAAAGAGTACCGATTATAAACGATTGGATACTGTGGCTCTGAAGTTGCAGGGTGGGCCATTCTCCACGCTCTACCTGGATATCATGAAGTATCCCGAGTATATCTTTACGCATGAGACCATTCCTATGTATAAATTTACCATGGGACAACCTACCACAATTAAGGACCGCTATCTCTATGTGGTGAATTTCAGATTACGCGACGGAATTGAAGAGCCCGGTTATAAAGGCAAGTTGTTTATAGACACCGAAACGCTGGCACTTAATGCCGCTGAATACAGCCTCGATATTACCCCCTGGGTGGCTGCCGATGAGGACTTCTTTGTCCGCAAAAAACCACGGGATATCAGGGTTACTCCATTACGTGCCGATTATCGCGTCGATTACCGCGAAAAGGACGGCCTGTGGTACTATGGGTACGGAAGTGTTGAATTGACCTTTAAAGTTAATGACAAGCGTAAGCTCTTCAATACTACCTATACGCTGGCCAGTGAAATGGCGGTGACCGACTGGGAACAGGTGCAGGATTGGAAAAAGACGATCCGTTCCAGGGACCGCTTGCGACCCACCATCGTAATGAGCGATGAGGTAACCGGTTTCTCAGATCCCGATTTCTGGGGTCCGTACAACCTTATTGAGCCTGAGAAATCCATTGAATCGGCGATCAATAAGATTCGAAGAAAACTACGACGGGAACAACGTAGTAGTCCGTAGAACAGTTAATATCTTAAAAACCCTTTATTGTCGCCTCGTGAACAGAATTCCGAGTTCGTCATCGGCGATCTGTGGATCGTCCTGATAGACGAGCGTCAGCATGTCGCCGTCAACCTCAAAAGTATACGATTCCAGACCGAGACCTTCAATAATAACAGTATCGCCTGTAATACTGAACGTATGAGTACCGCTTTCGGGTAGGTATGGGTATACATCGCTCACGTTATTTTCGATGGTAAGTAACTGAATACCTGTTTCAAATTCCCAAATCACATCACCGGGTTGCAGATTCGGCACACTGGGCCCAAAGAATACATAACCTGTCATATTCCAGGCGCCTCCAAGGCTATGATCAAACTGATCAGGCAGTTCACCATCACAGGTAGTAGACGTCAACAAAATTGAGAGCAGTAGAATAAGGGCTATCTTCTTCATGGCTTTTCTTTTTGAGATGAAAATGACTTTTGAAGGTTGCGTGTCTCCTCGATCTGCTATTACTGTTTAGCTTTACTGATGGTGCTAACTACTTTGCAGAATTATTCTTGAAAAATTGCACTACTTTGTCAATGATGGTTCCTATATTGTCGTCATTGTATTTGGGAATTCCTTTTTCAGTTTTGATTCTTTTCCAGATTTCATCATTAAGTTTCTCCGAAAGAATAACCATAAATTCTTTTTCCTCCGAAATAGCAATCCCGAGTTCAAGAGGCATCCAGGGAGAGATTCCAAATTTTTCATCTTGGGTACGAGTGGATTCTTCATGATGCCAAATTCCTAAAAAGTAATCACATTTTCTTATTCTTTTTATTACTTCGGTCATAATGATATTTCCATCTGCTTGTTGATATTCATCCAGAAAGTACAGGTTTTCCAATTTGTCCTTAACCATTTTGGCGTGTATACTTGCAGCTTTAGGATAAGATATAAACACCCTTTTTTTAAAGTTTTCTTTATTTCTGATCCTAATTGTTTTTGCAATATCGGACAAGGCTTTATTTTGCGGGAAATCGGGATTCGAATCAATCATTTCGCCTAGTTGTTCTACTTTATCATCGAACTTTAATCTATCCGTGATTTTCGCCTTTGGGTTACCTTCTATTTTTAATGGAATTATAATAGGATTCTTTCTGACAGGGTAAAGAGGATCACCTAAGGTAATTTTGTAGCTCGATGTATCGTAATCAATTTTGTTTGAATCTTGCAGAAGTTCTCTGACAAAATGATATAGTTCATAACGTCCTTTCGCATTGGAATGATTGATTTCGGGCAGTTCAGAATTACCCTCGTATTCAAGTATTCCCTCCCATATGCTGGTTTCAGCTGATTGTTTTCGTAGTAATCCAGTTAGAATGTTAAACTTTGCATTAGCAACCAGATCAAAAATGATTGAAAGAGCGCCAGGTCTATCTTTGTGATAAATCCCGATGTGAACAATTTTTTTTAACGAATCAAGTTTTGGAAAATAGATTCGCAGGTTTCTTTCTTTAGTATCTGATAGAAGTAGGTATTTCATTTCACTACCTGAATCCGCTGGGGAAAGAACATCACTTATTTTTTTCATGATGTGGTTTGGTAGTTCAACTTCAACGGTATTTGGCCTTCTGGTCCTTTGAATTGTCGTAGTGCCTATATTGCTTCTGTCGGTCTTTGGAATTGGAAATATCGATAGCTGCAATTTCATTTTCCCATTTTCATCCTCCCATGATATTGAATCCTCCGAAAACGCAATGATAGTCTCAAAGATCTTGAGGTATTTGGGATCATTTATAGGAAACGCGTAATCGTATTCTCGATATTTATGTTTTGACCATGCGGAGATCGAATCATATTCGATTTCGGCTGTTGCTAGATCAACAAGCAAATTAATGGTATGGTGACTTTGATGATTTATAGATGAAGACTCTTCCGTTATGATATTTATTTTTAATGAAGAAAGAGCATCTATTAACTTTTTTACGACCCCTACCTTATCGTTCATAGTACAGGTTATAACTGCCAACTGTTTGGTAGGTTCATAAGGAGTCAATATGATTTCACAGTGTGAAGGTTCGACTTTATATGGCGAAATTACTCCAAGTTTCACTTGAGTTCCTGGTAATAAGCCAAGATGTCCTGTATGAAATGGAGGAATTACAATTTTCTGACTCTCCATTGTTTTTAAGTAGTCCAGTACTATCATGCCTTCTTTAAGATTATATAAAAAACCCTTCACTATAACCTTACGTTAAGATGAAGGGGGAGTTATTATGTTGCAATATATTTAATTAATACGTGCTAGCCTCCAATAAAATGCAACTCCGTAAAGTGCTCCGGAACCTGCAGACAGGTATTGCCGTTTACGCTGAGTTCCGATAGCGGTGTTTCCTGGTTGTCGAGCTCGATCTTCTCAATCTCAAAAGGTAGTCCTTTCAGATCAATGCGGAAGGTAGGGTACGGTGTTTCGAACTTCCCTTCCTTATGCTGCTGAATGATCAACTCATTGGGTTTACCGGTTACCTTGAACGTACGGTAGCTAAAACGCCCCTTCTTATAATCATAACCGTCATGGGCGTCTTCGTAGAATACCGACTTCTCCTTACCGGCCTTGTAATAGACTTCCAACTCTACTTCTTCGATGTCTTTTTCACCCACATATTGCTGTACGGGATATTTGGGTATCACCGCACCCGCTTTTACAAACATTGGAATCTCCTCGATCTCGGCATCGACCCACTGTTCTTTACCGCCTTCAATCACCTTTCCGGTCCAATAGTTATACCACTGTCCGCGGGGTACATACATACGACGGCCCTTGGCATTGGGTTCCATGATCGGGCAGATCAAAATATGATCTCCGAAGATAAATTCATCCGTGCGGTAGTAGGTCTGATGGTCTGTCTGATCGATCATCACCAGCGGCTTTAGCATAGGAACACCTTCCTGGGCATAGCGCCAGAACATGGTATACAGGTAAGGTAGAAGCTTGTAGCGCAGCTCAATGAACTTTCTGAAAATATCCGTTACTTCATCATCAAATGACCAGGGTTCCTGATCTCCATGATCCCCTGAGGAATGCACCCTACAGAACGGATGGAAGATTCCCAGTTGTATCCAGCGAACGAACAACTCTCCTGTCGGTTGCTCGGCAAACCCGCCAATATCCGACCCGGAAAATGACATACCGGACACACTTAACCGTTGCATTTGCTGATTGGCGATCCATAGATGCTCCCAGGTTGCCACATTATCACCGGTCCAGGTAGATGCATAGCGCTGCGTGCCGGAATAGGCCGCACGTGTAAGCAGGAAGGGTCGTTTCGGGTAACTTAGTTCTTTAATTCCGTCATAAGTAGCGCGTACCATTTGCATCCCATAAATGTTGTGCGCTTTGCGGTGACTGCAAGGTTGTCCATCATAATAGTGGCGTACGTCCAGCGGGAAGGTTTTGGAAGGCACCTCCATGACTGCCGGTTCGTTCATATCATTCCAAACACCTTTAACACCTACATCTTCAATAAGCTCTTTATAGAGTCCGGACCACCATTTACGAACTTTGGGATCGGTGAAATCCGGGAAATTACAGTCTCCCGGCCATACCTTTCCGCGCATGAGCGGGCCATCGGCACGACGGCAGAAGTAGCCATTTTCAAGGGCTTCTTTATATACAAAATAGTCTTTGTCCACTTTGATACCCGGATCGATCATCACCACAGTCTTAAAACCGTCTTCTTCCAGTTCGGCGACCATGCGCTTCGGATCAGGGAAACGTTCGTTGTCCCAGGTGAAACAACGGAATCCGTCCATGTAATCAATGTCCAGGTAGATGGAATCACAGGGAATTTCGAGTTTTCTGAATTCAGCCGCAGTCTCCTTTACGTTGGATTCAGGATAGTAACTCCATTTGCTTTGATGGTAGCCCAGAGCCCAAAGTGGTGGCATTTCGGGTTTTCCGGTGAGGTCGGTATAATTTGCCACGACCTGTTCCATTTCAGGGCCGTAGATGAAATAATAGTTCATCTCGCCTCCGTGTGCCCAGAAGCTGGTAATATTCCGACGTTCATGACAAAAATCAAAGAAGGTCCTGAATGTATTGTCAAAGAAAATTCCGTAGGAACTGTCGTTGTGCAGTCCAATATAAAACGGGACCGCCTTATACAATGGATCCTGATCCCGGCCGTAGGCATACTGATCGGTCACCCAGTTCTCACAACGTTTTCCTTTTAGGTTGAATTCAGTCGCCTTATCCCCCAGGCCATAGAATGACTCGGCTTTTTGTGCCTCTTTGGTCATTTTTACGATGTCACCGCCATGCTCGTGACTGAATTCCCAGTGGAACCCCAGTTCGTCTGAGTTAATGAGCTTGCCATCCAGTGTATAGATGGATTTTTGGAGATTGCTCTTCTGAATTTTCAGCAGGAGCTTTTTGGTTTTAATCTCAAACGCATCTTTATTTTCTGAATATTCCAGGTGGTTATACCCTCGAACTACCTCGTCGGAGATAGCATAGGAGAAATCCGGCGGAAAGGAACCCTCCGTGGCATATCGAAATCGAAAGATACTGTCGCGGATCACTGTGATCTCGAGAACCACTTCATTTTGTGTCGTGAGGGTAAATTTGTCTTTGCTTTTTTTGAATTGTACTATTTGGGAAGGAAACTGATTTCCTTTATTCTCTAATTCTGTATTTGTAATCATCTAAGGATTCTTCGGTCGTTTTAGTAACTATTTCTTTATTTTTTTCAACACTACAACACCTAGCGGCGGCAGTGTTAATGCCAACGAATTGGTCCGGCTGTGCCAGGATTTCCTGTTGGTCTTAATGGGTGTCTTATGCATGACACCGCTTCCTGCGAACGACGGATCGTCCGAATTGAATATTTCTTCATAAGTACCCGTGCGTGGGACACCGATTCGATAGTCATCACGAATCATAGGCGTCATATTGCATACAACCACGAGGTCGTCGTGAATAGAGTGGCCCTTTCGGATATAGGACAATACGGAATTCTCACCGTCACCGTAATCGATCCACTCAAAACCATCCGCCGAGAATTGTTTCTCATGCAATGCCGGTTCCGACTTGTATAACGCATTTAGCCCTGAAACCAGAGCCTGCATACCCTTATGATAGTCATATTGTGTAAGATGCCAGTCCAGGCTATTCTGAAAATCCCATTCTTCATGTTGTCCGAATTCACCCCCCATAAAGAGCAGGTTCGCCCCGGGATGTGTAAACATATACCCATATAGCAAACGCAGGTTCGCAAAACGCTGCCATTCGTCTCCGGGCATGCGCCCCAGCAAAGAATGTTTGCCATACACTACTTCATCATGACTCAAAGGCAACATAAAGTTTTCAGTAAAAGCGTACGTCATACTGAAGGTAATATCGTTTTGATGGTGCTTGCGGTAAATGGGCTCTTTTTTAAAGTACTCCAGCGTGTCGTGCATCCAACCCATCATCCATTTCATACCGAAGCCCAGTCCTCCCAAAAAGGTCGGCTTGGATACCATAGGGAAGGATGTAGATTCCTCCGCGATGGTCTGAACTCCTTCGAAATTACCATAGACCGCTTCGTTCAGTTCTTTAAGGAAGGAAATGGCTTCAAGATTCTCCCGTCCGCCATATATATTGGGCTCCCATTCGCCGTCTTCCCTTGAGTAATCCAGGTATAGCATAGAGGCCACGGCGTCTACACGCAGTCCGTCAACGTGATACCGGTCCAACCAGAACATGGCATTGCTTATTAAAAAAGCACGTACTTCGTTACGTCCGTAGTTGAAAATAAGGCTCTTCCAATCGGGATGATAACCACGTCTTCTGTCCGGGTGCTCGTAGAGATGTGAGCCGTCGAAAAAGCCCAATCCGTGATCATCTTCCGGGAAGTGGGAGGGTACCCAGTCCAGGATGACGCCAATGCCATTTTGGTGGAAGGCATCTACGAGAACCATTAAATCGTCCGGTTGCCCGAATCGTGACGTAGGGGCGAAGTAACCCGTGAGTTGATATCCCCATGACGGATCGTACGGGTATTCCATGACCGGCATAAACTCCACATGCGTAAAGTTCATTTCCTTTACATAGGCTACCAATTCTTCGGCCATCTCCAAATAGGTCAGAGACCGATTCTCATGGGTGTTCTTACGCCAGGAACCCAGATGTAATTCGTAGACGGAGAATGGCTTATCCAATGCGTTAATCTCCTTTCGGGTTTCCATCCATTTTGAGTCCTTCCAGTTGTGTTTCGGATCCCAAACCACGGATGCGGTATTTGGTGGATGTTCGCAGCGAAAGGCAAAGGGATCGGCCTTTTCGGTAACAATACCATCGTTATGTGAATGGATCTTATACTTGTATTTTGTTCCCTTCTGAACTCCGGGAATAAAACCTTCCCATATCCCGGAAGCGTCCCAACGAACGCTTAGCGGGTGTTCGCCATCATTCCAGTAATTGAAATCGCCAACCACCGATACGGCTTTGGCCGAGGGAGCCCACACTGCGAAATACACACCTTCCGTGCCGTCAACTTCAGTGAGATGGGCGCCTAATTTTTCGTACAGTCTAAAGTGTTTTCCGGCTTTAAAAAGCTCAATATCGAAATCACTAAAAAGGCTGTGCGGAATAACGTTATTCATTCAGGTTTACTTTTGATTCATAATCGACGCAATCCCCTCTAGCGGGATTACGGCCCATGCCGGGCGGGAGTTCATTTCATATCCCAGCTCGTACACGGCTTTTTCCAACATGGAGTATTTCAGCACAAAATCCATTTCCTGAGGATAGCCTATGTTGATATTTGCCTTTTGAATGGCATCGGTGTAAGTGTCCAGAGAAACAGCTACGAAATACCGGTATAGCGTTTCACCTGCCTTAAACAGTTCCTCGAGGTGGAAGGGATACGCTTCGGAATTATTGAAAATCGTAGCGTAGATCGCATAGTGGTAGGAACGGAACATGCCTGCAACATCCTTTAACGGAGGTTGCTTCACCTTACGGTCGTTAATCGTGCTTTCCGGCTCGCCTTCAAAATCCAGTATAAAGAAATCATCCCCTTGCACCAGTACCTGTCCCAGGTGATAATCGCCGTGGATTCTCAGTCGTTCTCCCTTCAGTTTGGTCCAGTTGAACGATTGGAATTGTTTTCGAATATCGTTTTTCTGATCCAGAAACTGCAGTGCCAGATCCCGCGCCAAACCTTCCAGCTTGTGTAGGTTATTCTCAACAGTGTTCAATCTGTTTTGAAACTGATAGAGCATGCGATTCTTAAACCAGACTTCGTAATCTCCATTGAAATGCTGAGGTTCAAAAGCTGTTTCTTCGAACTCAGATCCCAATGCAATATGCATTTCAGCGGTTCTTAGGGCCAATTTCTGCAGGCGTTTGAAGATGTCAGTGCCCACCCAATCGGTTATTTCCGAGGGAACCTCTTCCAACGTTATGCGTTTGAGAAAAGGAATTTCCGGCAACGCATCTATGTCAATATTGCGAGCATCCAGGTTACTGAAAATGCCGTCCAGTTCGTTCAGCATGAATTCCCAGGCGTCTCCATCATTGGGAATAAGCTCCTGCATAAGGGCAATGGTGACCATAAGCCTTTCAGAATCTATAATATTGAGACTTCCCTGATAGGCTGGTGTGTTCTTAAATCCTTTTTTATCCGAAAGGAATCTCGATAGTTCATAGTCGGGGTTTTTCCGTTGATAGATCCGACGGAAGAACTTAATGATGCTCGAGTCATTGATGATAATGGATGTATTACTTTGCTCGGCACCCATTACCCGTGAGGACTTGTATTCGTCTTCTTTCAGACTATCTCCGCGGTGATACTGTACCCGCGTGGTATCATGCGGTTCGGCTTCGACTATTCGCGTGAATACCAGTTTCCGGAAGGCTTCCAGATAGATGGCGTCAATAATACTTCCTGCCTGTCCGTTAATAGTGACATCCATAATGCGATTGTCATCTGCATAGGCGTCATCCGTTACAAATGCTATAGGCAAGAAATAATGCTGATAAAAAGCCTCTTTGAAGTTTACTTCCAGGATAAGCCCGTAGTACACTTCCTCGTGACGCTGAATCCGGAAGTACTCACTGAGTTCTATGTACTTCAGGGTACTCGATTTCCCACCATACCAACGTTGCTTGACAACGTAGTCTTCCAAAACATCTGACAGGAACATAGGGACAAATCCATCGTCCTCCATAAGCTCTTCCCAACTCACGTTGAAGTTTGCCTTGGTGTTCAATGAAGTATGACCGGATTTCTTTGCCATCGTATTAAAGCGTTATGCGAAACAGGTGAAAGGGAAGCGCAGGATGAAGCTCTACGTAGTTCCAGGCCTTATCCCAAAGATAGCTACTATCTGTGATAAGGTCGTGTACACGCACTTGATGACCCTCATGTACACCAAGCTCGGCCAGAGGCAGTTCCACCAGGCCTTTCTGAGTATAATGAGGATCCAGGCTCACTACCATGAGTGTAAGGCTGGTACGTGCGTCATCGTATTTATAATAGGCGAGCAGTTGCTCGTTTTCGGTATTCAGAAATTGAATATTGTTTGTTTGCTGTAGCGAAGCTTCTTCTTTCCGAATGGCATTGATTCGGGAAATAATCCGTGTTAGCTTGTTCTCTAAAGTCCAGTCCCAGTGCCGTACTTCGTATTTTTCTGAATTCAGGTATTCTTCCTTACCGGGAACAGCGGCGCTGTCCATATACTCGTATACGGGTCCGTAAAGGCCTGTATTTGAGCTTAAAGTAGCTGCCAGGAAATAACGTTGCAGGTGAATGGATTCATTGCCTCCCTGCAGATGCCACGGATTGATGTCCGGGGTATTCGGCCAAAAGTTGGGTCGGAAGAAATAACGCTGATCCGTTGTTGTAAGCTCTGTTACGTAATCGATCAACTCCTGTCTTGAATTTCTCCAGGTGAAATAAGTATAGGACTGTGTAAAGCCCTGAAGCGCCAATTGATGCATGATCTTAGGCCGGGTAAAGGCTTCCGAAAGGAACAGCACGTCCGGATGTTTCTTTTTTACTTCACCGATGAGCCATCCCCAAAATAGGAAAGGCTTGGTATGTGGGTTATCCACCCGGAATACCCGGATGCCACATTCTTCCACCCAAAACAGGGCAGCGTTAAGCATTTCAGCCCATAAATTTTTCCAATCCGAAGACTCAAAGTAAATCGGCAGAATGTCCTGATATTTCTTTGGTGGGTTTTCAGCATACTGCACGGTGCCGTCCGGGCGCCATTTGAACCATTCCGGATGATCTTTCACCCAGGGATGATCCGGCGCCGCCTGTAGTGCAAAATCCATGGCGACCTCAACACCCAGGTCTGATGCTTTCTGAACCAATCGCTTGAAATCGTCCAATGTGCCCAGGTCAGGATGTATATCGGTATGTCCTCCGTGCTTTGAACCGATCCCCCAGGGCGATCCTACATCTCCCGGTTCGCTATCGGTGGCATTGTTCTTTCCCTTCCGGTTCACTTCACCAATGGGATGCACCGGAGGAAAGTAAAGTATATCAAAGCCCATGTTCGCTACTCTTGGCAACAGTGCTTCGCAATCTGCAAATGTTCCGTGTGTGCCGGGCTCTTTGGCCGCAGAACGCGGGAAAAACTCGTACCAGGTGCTGAAACGGGCTCGCAGCCTGTCAACATATACCGGGAAAGACTTGCTTTCGGCAAGTAAGAATTTCTCGGGATGCGCCATGAGCAGATTTGTAAGTCTATCTGAGGTAACATCAGCAACGGCTGCGTCGTAAGTATCTTCATTGCGAAAGGACGCAATGGTTTGTATAAGCCAGGACTTGTCTTTAGCACTTGCGACCGATTTGATCTTTTCCAGGTATTCGGCCCCTTCCAGAAGCTCAGAGTTTACATGTTGCCCGTCGTCGATCTTGCGTTCGGTCCCATGCTGCCAGGTAAGGGCATAATCTACCCAGGCCTGTACTTTGTATTGGTAGTTTCCTTGCTTTTCGACAGAAATGGTCGCCGACCAGGAGTCGTTCTCTCCAGCTACCATACGTTGTTCTTTCCAACGTCGTTCCCGTTCGTGTTTGTATAGCACGGAAGCTGCGAGGACATCATGTCCGTCACTAAGAATATCGGCTGTAACGGCAAGTGTTTCTCCCACAACTGCTTTTACGGCAAATGAACCCCCGTCTAAAGAAGGGTGAATGTTTTGAATGACAACGCGCGTTTGATCTTTGGTCATAGGCTATGGTGTTTCAATTCACCGCTCTAAAAATATGAAACCCTTATAAATTAAGGACAATGAGCGACGATCTATGTACTTACGATAACGTTTTAGGTTAATAACTTTTAATGAAATCTGTTGAAATGAGGGTAATAGAGCAGCAAGCGTGGTAATTTCTATCCCTTATTTTGTATTTTTAAGTATTGTTTGCTAGACAGTTTGGGTGTACGATTGAGCAATAGGATTGGTGCAATATTCCCCGTGTGCATTCTATTCACGGTGTTGCTATTGCTTTGCCCTTTTTCTTCTTACAGTCAACAAGATATTACCATAGCTCAGCTGAATGAGCGCATCGAATCTCTGGACCGGGCTAATGATACTACACAACTTGCGATAGTCTTTGAACAGGCGAATCAGCATCTTCAAAATCATGGTATTCCCGAAGACACCAAAGATGTATTGTCCTTTCGCATGCTCGAGACGCGGCATCTGATCAATTACTCAAAGATCAAAATTGACAGCGGCATCCGGCGATATTTGCGTATTCGTGAACTCGCAAATCGACAGCAGCTATTTGACATTGAGGCGTTGGCCCTGGGGCGAATTGCGAATGCTTACCGCAGTAAGCGCCAAATGGGAGATGCGTTTGAATACAATCAGAAAGAAATAGCGGCGGCAAACCTGAACGGCGATCCGCTGCTCCTGGGTAGGGCGTTGATCACCGAACTCGATATTTCGTATAACTCCTTACCATGGCCTATTCAAAAAGAAGATCTTTCACAGCTCGTTGAATTGGGGGAGGGCGCCATTGCCTATGCCGAGGAGCATTCGCTCGAATCGATCCTTCCTTTCGGGAAGCTATATGTGTCCAAGTTTTACATCAAACAAGGCGAATACAGGCGAGCAGATAGTATTCTTCAAAGTATTTCGGACTCCGAGCCTTTACCCATTGCGTTCTCTAAGTATGAGCATCTGTGTGAGATTGCGAAGGAAACCAAAGACCTCGATTTGTACGCGCATTACACCCAGGAGTTCAAAACCCGTGCGTATGCTACGAAACGACCCTTTGTAGCACTCAACGCGCACAACTATCTGCTGGATTATGCCTTGCAAGCGAATCAGGCAGATTCGGCACGTTTCTATGCCGGCAAACTGGAACAGAATCTGGCCGAGGTGGATACCACCAAATACCTTGATTTTCTGGATATTTCATATACGACACTGGCCCGGTATTATGAGGACAAAGACGTAGAGAAGGAGCTTCAGTACTTGTCGTATTCGGCCGAGATCAATCGGATTATCGCTGCCAGACAGCGGGTGGCCTTTATGGCGATCAAAAAATACAAGGATCAGGTGGCCGATTTGGAAGAGGAGAATTCCACCTTGTCTCAGGTGAATCAATTTCTGAAAAACAATTTCTTATTATTGATCGGGATTTCGATAGCCCTTGTTCTGTTGGTTTTTCTATTGTATCGAAAGTACTACCGAGCCAGGAACCGCATGGCTGCCGTTTCAGAAGAAAAAGAACAAATTGCCAGCAAAGTACTTCGCAAGAGCATTGAATTGAACAACAAACAAAGGGTATATCTCGAAGAACTCAAATTCATTAAAGCAGATAAGAACTACGTGGAGTTCCATACATCCGAAAAGAAATTCGTTGATCGCAATACGCTTTCCACGGTGATGGATGAACTACCGCCCAACTTCATCCAGGTGCATCGATCATACGTGATAAACCGCAATTTTATAAAGCTAATTACAGGTACAACTGTCATGTTGTTACCCGGGATTGAAATTCCCATCTCCCGTACCTACAAGGCTCACCTCAAGAAGGTCATGTAACTCGTCCACAATTTTATGTCACTCGTCCCATTGTTCCAAAAACAGTGGGTTTTTTGGATACTTTAGAAGTAGTCCAACCGAACTGTCAATGACTAAAGATATAATTGAGTGAACCATTTTGTGTAATCTAAACTTGAACTGTTATGAAATCTAAACTACTCTTTTTAGGCCTTTTGGCCTTTGGCATGTTGTCCATGAACGGACAGGCCAGTTTAACCGAATTATTATCCCGATTGCAGGAGAATCATATGGGAGCTGTTTCGGATGTATTCTCTCCGGAAGAGATCCAGACACTTCGTGCTCACTTTGACGCAATCAACGAAACTGCCGTCTTCAATCCTGAGAATGGAGGTAAGAACATCTTTGCACCGGAGAACAATACCACCCAAACATTCGGCTGGTTTGATTCCAATAATGTAGGTACTTTTAATACAATTGGACCGGGAGGAACGGCCGATTTTGAAGGTGCCGGAGCCCTTAACCCTTTTACCGGAGATTTCTTTGTGATCGATGATGCGGGTAATGCCTATGAGGTGAACCCTGTAACCGGTGTTTATGTGTTCCAGGGTACTGTGACACCTCCTGCCGGAGAAAGTATTACCGGTATTGAATTCGATCCAATAACACAGGAATTCTACGCTATCTCAACCGATGGTGCAGGCATAAGTCACTTGTCAACGGTTGATGTGCTAACACTTACGCTAACCCCTATTGGAAACACAAGCCTGGTTGTGCCTATTGCCCTGGGGTTTGACAATGCGGGTATGGCCTATACGTATGACATAGACGATGATATTCTATACCGACTTAATATAGGTACAGGTGCAGCCACGGCAGTTGGCCCAATTGGGTTCGATGCCAGTTTCGGACAGGGAATGTTCTTGTGCCCAACTAGTGGGAATCTGTATATGACAGCCTTTAACGCCGGTACTTTCCAATCGGAATTCCGGATGGTAAATACTTCCACGGGGGCCACGACAGACATGGGGGCTATCGGAGCCACTTCACCCGGTGGAACACTTCAGTTTGCGTGGTCCGGTACTGAAGAAGATCCGTTGAGTGTTGAAGATGTTACATTATTTGACGGTCTTAGCATGTATCCCGTACCTGCCGGCGACAGATTGAACGTTTCCGCTGCAAATCAGATTCAAACCGTAGAGATCTATAATATGCTGGGTCAGCGATTATTGGTGCAACAAGGGAATGATACTAAAGTTACTATTGATGTTTCAGGCCTTAGCGCCGGAAATTATCTGGCGGCTATCACCATTAACGGAGCCCAAAAGACGCAGGCCTTTATCAAAAGATAAATAATAACTCTGATGGTTATTGTTGTTTAGGGTTTTGCATGATGAACACATGCAATGGGATTAATCGATTCGTACGAGTTCGTGTTTAGGTACTCAAGCCTAATTGTCATTGTCAGTCATGGGCTCTAACGAACGAAGCTCCTCTTTTACCGAAGAGGAGCTTTCTTTTTTAAATGGGGGAGGGGAGTTAATTCTTGCCCTTTGTCGGTTCCGGAATCGCCAAGAAGCGTTTAAGGATATCGTCCATCTTGGCCTCAACCTCAGCGAGCAGATCCTCAAGTTGCCTGGCTGTCATATGTCCTGCCCGGCCCAGATCGACTGTTGTGCTCGGTTGATTGAACCATCCCGGATATTCCTTCCGTAGTTTTTCAAGTTTTACCCTGTTTTCGGCAGCGCACCTGGTGGCATCTTCCCTGATCTTTTGCCAGTCCTTGTATTCCTTGTACGTTACCTCCGATGGATTTTTTTCCATATTGTCGAGGGCTTTTTCTGCTTCTACGATTAGTTTATCACAATATTTAATGGCGTCAATTAGCGCATTGACCTGTGCAGGTCCCGGAAGTACCTGGGCTGCGGTTTTGGAAGACAGGGAAAGACAAAAGATGATACATATAAGTGTGAGGTGTTTTGTTCTCATAATCAAACATTTAATAGTTATATGAGGCCAAAGGTCAGACAGAGGAATTGAAAAGTCAATCGCCCAAAAGAGGTATTCTGAAGTAGTGGAAATGAGAAGAGAGCATCTAAAAAGGCCTATTCATAAAGTCCTCACAAAACCCAGCTTGGGGTTGCTGATGACTACTTTTTAGATAGCTCTCTTGCTATTTGAATTAGTGGCTTGTTAGGTTGCCTGATACCAAACAGGCCTTGTTAAACCTCTCATCAAAAAAGAATTGATTTAACCTGTTCAGCGTCAGCAATATATAAAAAAAATGATAATTGCCTAGTGATCCGGTAGGGATTTGCGTGTTGCACGGGAAAGAGCTACACGATCCGATACATGCCCGGCCCGTCGGCGGGTCGTATCTTATAGCCGAAATCTTCGTAGAATTCACGTGTACCCGAAGCGGCCATTAGGCCAATGAAGGCGCTGGTAGGGGCGTGGTCCTTTAGAAATGACTCTATGCGTTGCATAAGTTGTTTCCCTATTCCCATACCTTGAAACCGGGGATGAACTATGACATCCTGCACATAGAAATACAAGGCACCGTCACCAATGATTCTCGCCATTCCGATGGCGCTGCTCTCGTGTTCGGCCACGATAGCAAATAGGTCTTTCTCAAGTGATTTCCGTATTACGGTGTCGTCAAACTGATTCCAGGAAGTAGTCGCTCTCAGCATTTGATATTCTGAGACGGAAGGGCTTCGGTAGGTGTACTTGACTTCGTGCATAATGTGTCGTTCTCTGCATAGTTACAAAAAAGAACGGCTCCCCGAAAGGAACCGCACTGTCTAACGAAACATTAAACATGATATGAACTAGTTTTCGTCATCGCTGGTCTCAATAGCTATAACCGTCTTAGTTGCTGGTGTTAATGTAGATTTCTGATTTAGATCCAAAACCCCGGATTTCGTCAAGAGGGTATATGAGAAGTCCTCGGGGTTGGTAAAGCTGTTTCCTGAAACCATAAGTTCCTGTAACGATGTAATATCCGCGATTCCCTTTGGCAAAGCTCCGGACAGTTGGTTGTCGAATACATTAAGTGTCTCAAGGGAGGTGAGCTTTTCAAAACTTGCAGGAACCGTTCCTGTAAATGAATTACTACTGAGGTGTAGTTGTCTGAGATTTGACAGGTTACCTAAGGATTCTGGAAGCGTCTCGCCCAGGTTATTTGCATTCAGAGCAATTATTTCCAGCTCTTGCAACTTTCCGATAACTTCCGGAATGGCCCCTTCAATTTTGTTGAATGACAGCTCAAGGACCTTGAGATGCCTTAAATCTTCAATTGATCCGGGCAATTCACCTTTAAGGTTGTTGAAAAGAAGGCTTATGGCAATTACTTTATCGTTTTCGAGGGTAACACCCTGCCAGTTGGAAACAGGGGTTTCCAAATCCCAACTTTGGACCCATTCGTCGCCATTCAGGGCATTATAAAAATCGAGAAGCGCTTGTTTTTCTGTTGAGGATACTTGTGCGATACAAACGGTCGATACTAATGCAATAATCGTAGTGAGTAGTAATTTTTTCATCGTGGAGGTTAGGAATATTCTTACAATTCATTGTAAATAACGCCTTTATCAAGATGAAAAACAAAAAAATTCGATGAAATGCACTATAAAATGTAGGAATTATCCTCCAATTTTAAGAAGAAGATCTGTGTTTACTTCATGGACTCCCTCAAACTCGAGTACTTGCACATCACTTCCAAAAAGCCTTGTAGCCCGTTCGGTTTCTTCGTCAATTCGGGAGTCGGTTATAAACGGATCTTTGTTCCCGTAGGCATATGTGACGGCTGTTTTAGTCCCAAAATGTGCAAAATCCTGAGGGCCTAACTCCTTCGGAATACCCCCTGAAAGAAGCAGTAGATGATCACAGCTTATCTTATTGTGTGCCAACCATCGCGCTGCAATTGACACGCCCTGGGAATATCCCATCACAATGAAACGGACATTGCCCTGCGGTTTTTCCGAATTGTATACCGCATTGACATAAGAGAGTACGTTCCTGGTTTCTTCTACAGTATCCTCACGGGTTAGCCAGGACGCTCCCACATGCCTGTAGTCTTGGCCCTGGTAGTATTTGGAGGGGGCCTGAGGAGCAACGATGTAGTTCTCTGCGGGGTCGAGTTTCGCAAAATACTTTGCAAAATACCGACTCAGGTATCCCATCCCATGAAAGACAAACCAGAAGTTCCTGGTGGTTCCGGTTAACTCATTTAAGGTGGTGTAGGTATTTTTTGACGTATAACTTACCCTCTTTTCTTGACTCATTTTGGTTTCGGTTTGTACTTTTACAAATGTAATTTTTTACCATGACTCACGACAAGAACGATATACTTAAAGCCTGTAACGCGATTTGCAAAAATACGCTAATGGAAACCCTTGAAATTGAGTTTGTTGACGTTTCGTCCAATGAATTGGTCGCACGAATGCCGGTGAATCCAAGGGTTCATCAGCCGAATGGCGTGTTGCACGGAGGTGCTTCTGTTGCTTTGGCCGAGAGCGTTGGTAGTGCCAGCGCATTTGTGTTTTCAGGATCTAATGACATATCGGTGCGTGGGATCGAGATTGCCGCCAATCATGTGAAATCAATAAAAGAAGGTTTTGTGTATGCCAGGTCTTCGCCCCTGCATATGGGTCGTACGATTCAGCTTTGGCAAATACGTATTACCAACGAAGACGATGAACTTATATCTATGGTTAAATTAACTACTTTAATACTTGACAGATAGCAGATGAGTTACGATGAGCTGGTCGGTTCTTGTATCGACTCTTACGATCAAAGTCTTCCATTTGTTATCTATGCTTCCCCGGATTCTTCAGAGATTACCGGGCACTTTCAGGGGGATAGAACACTGCATTTATCAGAAGCGGTGCAGGGAGAAGCATTTATATTCGCTCCCTTTCAATCGGAGGAATCACCTGTATGTATTCCCTATAAATTTTCCTGGTCCGTTACAACGACGGTGCCCTCAAAGGCCGCTGCGGTTGCCAGCATTACATATGAAGACTCAGATATGGCGAGAAGCACGCACATGGCTCTGGTAAGCTCGGCCCTCGAGTACCTCGAAGAAAAGGACGCAGAGAAGGTGGTTGTCTCCCGAAGGGCAACCGTCGATCTCAAGCAGGCAGATCTTCGGGTTATTATGAACAGGTTGTTTACCACCTATCCTTCAGCTTTCCGATACATCTGGTTTCATCCCGAAACCGGCATGTGGTGCGGAGCTACGCCCGAAGTGCTTCTGAAGGCGGATGGCGCCACTTTTGAAACGATGTCCCTGGCAGGGACAAGAGGTTTTGTTCCGGGCAATGTTTCCGTCTGGACGGAGAAAGAACAGTTGGAACAACAACTGGTGACAGATTATATCACAGAGCGTCTTCAGAAAGTAACCAAGGTACTTAAGGTGTCCAAACCTTACGAGTACCAGGCGGGCAATCTGTTTCATTTACGAAGCGACATCAAAGGAGTTCTCAAGAATGGAACACTTTCCAGGATCATGCGTGTCGCCGGCCTGCTGCATCCTACACCGGCTGTGTGTGGAATTCCGCTCAAAGGTTCAAAGAAATTCCTGACGAAATACGAAGGATACGATCGAGAGTATTATACGGGATACCTGGGCCCCATTACAACCGATAACGGCGTTTCACAATTGTATGTCAATTTGCGTTGCATGAAAATAGAAGAGGGAAAGGCACATCTCTATGTAGGAGGAGGTATTACTTCGGCTTCCGATCCGGACTCCGAATGGGTCGAAACACAAAACAAGTTGCAAACCATGCTCCAGGTAATCTGGCCATTGGTAAAAGAATAAAGTAAAAGAAAAGGCGCGCAGTGGCGCCAGTTCTTTAT